>JAVHRV010000086.1:0-2211 GCA_036171815.1 Patescibacteria group bacterium | reverse complement strand
TCCTCTTCCGCTGAAGTCTATACTAACAAGAAAGGACAGACCTGGACTTTAGATCAGACATCTAACTTTACGTTCTCTAGTGCTCCGGGAGCAAAGATTAGTTTCTTGAAAGGTAAAATTGATCCGCTTAAAGTTCATCCGGGGGATACGCAAAAGATGAAAATTATTGTTAGGGCGGATAACGGAGTGAAGAACGTAGTCGCGAATATTGAAACGGATAACGGGATTAAAAAAGTTGAACTAAAAAAGACGGGTGTAGTTAGCGTCAAAGACTTAAGTCCGCTTCTCGCTACTTATGTCGTTGATAAAAATAATGAGCTAAAAATTCTTTCTCCCGAAGAGGCCCGGGTTTATCGCCAAAAGGAGATTGCAGCCGAATCTAACTCTTTAATTAACTCGGCCCAGGCCGGGATCGGTGAACGTGAAGTCTGGGAGGCTTCATGGCTCGTCAAGGATACGAGCGTTAAAACTTATAATACAACCTTCATCGCGACCGATAACCAGGGCAATCAGGATAAATTAGTATTAGCCTGGAGTGACCCATGTCAGGATAGTACCAACGTGGATTGGCGACCGAATGGCGGCAGTTTTACTACTAGGGACAATTCTACTTGTACCCTTTCTTCAGTTTACGGGATTGACGGTGGCACTCTCACTATGGGACCTAATTCCTCTATAACTCTAAATGACAATGCTGTTTTAGTTTTTAATCCGGGACAAGCAATTAAAATGAATCCGGATGGCGGAAATATCACAATAAATTCCTCCGGTGGCACCAAAGGCATGTTTACTAAAGGCTTTATCTGGGCGCCGGATAATGATAACGACCACTTTGCGGTTAACGATACCCGGCTTTATAATAATAGCAGTACAACACCGCCGCAAGCCGGGTATCAAAGGCAAATGACCTTAATGAGTAATACTCTGGATTGTGACGATACAAGCAATCTTGTTAATCCCGGACAAACCGCTTATTTTTTTTCAATAATATCTAGTAGCGGACCTAAAAACGGGACCTATGATTATAACTGCGATGGAACAACAACCGAAGGTGTGTATAAACAAAGTATTAATAATATTCCTGCCAGTAACTTACCGACAGCAATATCTTGGGAAGCAAATAAACCTTATGCCTGCAATAACATGAACACCACCCCGCGAAATAATTGGAATCCTGTCGCTACTTGGTGCGGTCAGCAACAATATCAGGCCAACAGTGCTTGCGTAAATTCTAACCCACTAGCTTTTGCGCCTATTATAGATTGGCTGATTAAACCGGCTTATGCCCTAGTTTATATGGACACAGGTTTTTATGAAAATAGCACTTGCAACCCTAATTCTTGCGCTCTTCCAATAGCAAACACTCAAACATTATACGGAGTTTGCCACTAAGTTTATTAAGCCATTAAGCCTAAAATTATAAAAAAAATCGCCTTTATAGCGATTTTTTTTATTTTAAAATAATATTTTATTTACCTGGTTTTTTCTTATGACGATTAATATCCACTTCAATAATCGTATCGCGTTCGTCTGACTTGGCGCCAGCAATTCGGACATCGACGGTTTGTTTTAAAATATGATGACCAATAATTGTGCCGTGTGTTCCGTCGACATTAACTTTTGTACCAAGGGGTGGCAATTTGCCAGCCATATCCTTATAACCTTCATATTCATAAGACAAGCAACACATCAGGCGACCACACATCCCGGAAATACGATCACTGCCGCGATGAACAACTTGTTGAGCCTCGGCCATTTCCGAAGTAATCGATGAAAACTCCGTTAAAAATTCCCGACAACATAATCCGCGTCCGCACGGCCCGCAATCACCAGATATTTTAGCTTCATCGCGTGTGCCAATCTGGGTAAGACGAATATTGGCATTAAATTTTCCTGCCAAATCTTTAACTAGATCACGAAAATCAACCCGATTATCGGAAATAAAAGCAAAATTATAACGATTGCCTTCATAAGAAAAATGAACATCGACTAATTTCATCGGTAAATTGTGCTTTATAATCATTTGTCGACAAAAACTCAAAACCTCTTCTTTTTTGTCCGCTCCCGGTAAATTAGCAATATCATTATAACTGGCTAAACGAATTATTGGTTTTATTTCTCGGCTTCCCTTCTCGTCATATTTTTCTTCCAATAAAGTTTTAACCCTACCTAGCTCCAACCCCATTTCGGTTTTTACAATTACATAATTAC
>JAVHRV010000085.1:0-2214 GCA_036171815.1 Patescibacteria group bacterium | reverse complement strand
GGACGGGATAGACAATTTGGACGGGATAATTTTCCGCTAAATTTTTTAAGGCGCGGCAGATATTTTCGAGAGGCTTCCCGAAACTTTCCCGGCGGTGTCCGGTCACTAAGATTATCTTTTTAGAATAATCTAAAAAATTAAAGAATTTTTGGTATCGATTATTTTTATTAGTTAGGCGAATTATTTTAAGCGCGTGACGTAAGGCGTCGATGACGCTGTTACCAACGACCCAGACATTCTGTTTAATATTTTCTCGCCGTAAATTTTGACCCGCTAATTTAGTGGGGGCGAAATGGAAGTCCGCTAATTGGCTGATCATCTTACGATTAATCTCTTCGGGAAAAGGCGAATATTTATTAAAACTGCGGAGGCCGTCTTCGAGGTAGGCGATTTTCACGCGGCTATAGAAAGCGGCGAGAGCGCCGACAAAAGCGGAAGTAGTGTCGCCCTGGACGATTAAAATATCCGGGTTGATCTCCTCGAGGATGGTATCCATATTTTTTAACGAGCTGGCGGTTAAATCGAAAAGAAATTGGTTATTTTTCATCAGGTTTAAGTCAAAGTCAGGCACGATTTTAAAAAAGCTTAAAATCTGATCCAACATTTCCCGATGTTGGCCGGTCACACAGACCTTAACGTTAAAAAATCTTTTTTGCTTTTTCATCCTGATGATTAAGGGGGCTAGCTTAATCGCTTCCGGTCGGGTACCGAAAACAAAGAGAATAGTTTTCATAAATTTATTTTTGAATATATTTTTGCTTGATTAAAGGCCAGAGCCAATTAAAAGGTCGAAAAAGTCTAGGGTAGCGACGATATAATTTGGTGACTTGATTAGATCGTTGCGCTTCGTAATTAATTATTGCTTGTCGGGCGGAGTTTTTCTGAGCGGAATCGATTATTTTAAATTGCGGAAAAAGTTTCGCTAGGGGTTGGCTATTAACTTGCCAATTGAGTTTTTCTTCGGCGGAGCGTCGCGCCTGCTTCTTATAATTAGATAAGCTAGCGATATTGTCAATATAAAATTGCATTTTTTCAGTTAGACTCTCTAAATTAGGATCACAGAGCGGCCAGTAATAGTTATCGGAGCGTGGTCGCCAACTATCGATTTTTACTAATTGTCCGTTATTTTCATCGATAAATTCGTTCATGGGCGGGTTGTCGCTCGTAATTACCGGTAAGCCACAGGCGAGAGCTTCTGGCAGGGTTAAACCGATGCCGTCTAAGCGGGAAGGGTACACATAAATATCACCTAAATGATAAAGGCCGGGCGCTGTCACTGTCCCTTGGTAAAATTTTAATTTTTGTTGGGTCGTTAGTTCGGATATTAAATCAGCCAGTTCGGGATAAGTTTTAGTTAGGTCGATTTGAGTGTGAATAAGTAATTTAGCCGGTCCCGTAATTTTAGCCCAAGCTTTAATAACTAAATCGGTCCCTTTTCTTTCCGGGCTGACGCCGGCGGAATGGAAGAACGTGACTAGTCCCGGATTAGTTGGGGCGGAGCTACGCGGTTGAAAAATTTTTAAATCCGTCCCCCAGGGTATGTACACCGCTTGAGGATGCCAAGAAAAAACGCTCTGATGCCGCTTAGTATTACAGATTAGAAAATCATAAATAGCGAAAAGAGGTACAGTTTCCGGCGTGTAGTAGTCAATATAAGAACCGGTTTTAACTTTTAAGTCTTGGCATAATAAGACCGGATCCCACCATTGTTGCTCATTGAAAAAGACCAGATCCAATTTGTTTTTTAGAATCCAGGTTTTAAAATCCGCTAAATCGATGGACATGGCGACGTGGAGGGGGATTTTTTTGCCCCAAGTCACCGTAGGGTCGTCCCAATATTTATAGCCGATGGCATAATGTTCGCCGCCGCGGGCATAAATAAAAATTTCATGGTCGGTCTGCAGGGACTCGCGGTACTGGCGGGAAACATAAGCCGCGCCGCGTTCTTGCCAAGTTGTTACTATACCAATTTTCATAATTGAGGCTGGTTATTTTGTAGCAATTAAACTCTTAAAATCGTCTAAGATCTCGTAAAGAGTTGGCGGGAAATAACTTTTATCTTTATTTAGATCTAAAACTTTAATTTGAAAGTCGACTTGGGGGTCAAAGGGATAGGTTTTACTCTCGACCGCCGCGGTTAAAATTTCGGCTTGCGCGAGAGACTGATAATCCTGTTGGTGAGCATACCCCTTTATTTTAGCAAGCATTTCGGGA
>JAVHRV010000084.1:0-10789 GCA_036171815.1 Patescibacteria group bacterium | reverse complement strand
CACTGTCTTCGTTTCTTCTTTTTTCTTAAAGATACTCTTTATTTTAGTTAATAAACCCATAGTTAATCTTGCTCTCTTAGTTCAATAATACCTGTCTGATCATCAATACTCATAATTAATATACGCCTTAAATCTTCCTCCCTTAAATTATATAATAAACAGCTGGGGTCCGCTACTAAAACCAAAAAACTTAATTAATCATTATAACTATCATCATATTTTCCCCAGTTATCCGTAATTTTAAGCTTAATCGTTCTTGATCCAGCCTCACGATAATAATGATATAAAGAATGCGGCGCGGCGGCAGCGGGCTTTTGATCCTGATCGTTAATTATCTGAGTATTGCCGTCGCCCCAATCGATATCAATTTGTCTAAGCGGCAGCTGCTCCGAATCGACTGAGGTATTAAATTCCAGACGGTATATTCCTCGCTGAGAAATATTAAAGATATCGCCGGGATTAATCGGGTTTATTGGTTCCTTATTATCGCTATAATATAAACTAACGTTACTTAAGGTCGGATAAACTACACAGAAAATATTGGGCTCGCCCTTATCGCGAATATTATCCACGCATTGGCCAATACTACTGCTAAAATCGAAAGAAGAATTATCGACCAAATACTTATTTAAGCCGGCATTAAATACATAAGAACTATTAGACTTCAAAAAAACATTAGCTAAGAGATACGGCGTTTGAGAATGATTCGGTATCGACCCGCCGACTAGAGCTGTCTTCTCCCATAGACGAATACACCGGCCAGTCCCGCCGCCACAAGTTTCATCCGCTAAGAAATTACTATCCGACGAAGTCGCGAGACAATAAATATTCGGATTATTACTGCAAGAGCCAATCATATTACAGCTCGGGCCGCTACAACCATAGGGGCGACCGGCCGCCGGGTCTTCACTGGCGTCTCCCTTCGCCCGCAAACTAACCAGAGCATTATTATTCTGCAAACTAAAATTAGTCGGCCAGCTCGCCGCCCCGAAAGGAATATCACCGACTTCGCGATTATAATGATAGGCTAAATAAGAAAAGAGTGATAAACCAGACGGCCACTGAGAAAATTCTTTATAGAAGAAAGCCGGCGTAGTTGTGACCGTAGTAGGAGTAGATACACGCCCGACCCAAGCTTTATTGTCTCCGTTATTATCAACTACGGAGGTAAACCGATTACAAGTTAGACGATAAGGGTTATTGGCATTAGTATCATTAGGAAGAGGCCGTAAATCGCTTTCGATAGTCGGGGGATTATCAAGATTCCAAATACGAATAGCGGGTTCCATAGCCGAATCCTCAAGGCCCTGAAGACCGTTATAAAGACCATAGCCATTAGTATAGTACCTGAGGCCAGTATAACTAGAATTCACCTTGCAGTACTCCCAATTCTCAGCACACCCCCAGGCGCAACCAGGCGAGTTTTCAAAAGTTTGATTGGGTATCCTTAACCCTGATAACAATTGATTCTCCTTAGGAATACAAATTACTTTCAGATAACTGTCTTGACCACCTCCCTGGCATTTCCAACTCAGTAACACATTATAATCAGTCGGACAATAATTAGTATCCGTACAAGCAGCATCATAACATCTAGACACAGTGCCGCAGTTACCATCTATAAAGGTCTGGCTACATATAGTTTTACTTTCATTATCATTCTTTAGAGTAAAATCAGTAACTTGATATCCCCTTCTCTTCTCCACCACCTGAAAATTTCCGTTCGCTTCGGTACAATAATTAAGCGGGAATTTTCCTTGATAACCGGAAACACTTAATTTATCAGTAGCGCCGGCGATTCTATCCATCGGATACCATAATAAGCAAACCCGAGGATTAGCAGGATCATATTTTAGACAATACCCTTCTAAACCGTTCTTGATAACATTATTATCGGTATTAATACAAGCCAAACTATCCCCGGCCGGATATAGACGGCAGTCACGCGCGGCATAATTATTATTGCCCATATCTAAAACCGGTTCAATGGTTATATCGTCGAAATATACCGCGCTACTGTCCTTAGAATCCTGAGTATTAGAACTTAAAAATATTTTTATTTGTTTAACTCCCGTACCTAGATTAAAACGCTTAACCACCCGCGTCCAACCTTTAGGCGAATCGGCATAAAAAACCAAAGGCTGATTATTACTGTCCTTCCAAACGACATTATTCTCGTTAGTAATTATTAATTTTGTCTTAAGGCCGTTGGAATTTTTCGTATTAATTAAATAACGGAGGTAAAAATTATCACCGCTACTTAAAACCGTTAGTGGCGAATTCGCCGCTAAGAGACCAAGCTGGAGACGCGCCGGAACTTGTAAATAAGCGGAGCCTTCCGCCGGATAATCAGTCGGCGCTCCCTTCGGTTCTTTGATCACTTTAGCGGAATTAGATCTATCCGGATTGTTCCAATTTTCACAAGATTCGCTAGAAATAAAATCTACCGTAGTCGTACATTCTTTCGGGAAAGCCGGATCACTCCCTTCAAAATCATAAGCATTAAACCCAGAAATTTTCGAACCGACTTCCTTCATTGTGCTTAAATTATAACTGTCGGCTAAAGCGTAACCGGAAGCATTTTTATCATTTTGGACATTAAATTTACTATCCGCTGAGACATTCGTAATAAAGTTAGAACATTCGCCTTGATCGTCTAAACGGTCGCATTGCCCGAAAGAATAACAAGTCTTCTGTTGAGTCGACGGGTCTTTAAAATAAGTAAGACAGTCTAACCACTTCGCACAAACTCTATCCGGATTAACTTTGATTAATTCATTGGCTTGGCAATAAGGCGCGGTACAAGATTGCACTGGCGAACCATTCGGGGTTTCCGGCGTATTATAAGCATCGGCACTTAAAGGAGTAAATCCCGACGCACCGGCGACGGAACGCTCATTAAATAAAACACAACCATTATCAAACTTCACGTTTTTACAAGTCTCTTTATCGACACTATTAGCTAATTGATAATTAATCGCCAGCTCTTTAACTTCAATATTTTTCTGATTATTACCGTAGCTAACTAGAGCTAGTTTATTATTCAAAGAATTAAAAATTAGTGGCTGATTAATGCCGCTCGCGCTCGCGCTATTAATAACTAAAGAACTAGCAGGGGCGCTAAAATTATTATCGGCTTGCAAAACACGAACCGAATCTAAGAAAGTTAACTCGACCGGGCTCGCTACCGCATTAGTACTCACGTTAATATTGAAGCTATATAATTTATTCGGCTCTAAACGAATAACCTGTTGGTCGGCAGCTACCGCTGTCGGCCATTTATTAATCGAAGGACCCCAGCCGACAATAATATTATCACTGCCTGTTTTATAGCTCGGATTATTGACTAAATTAACAGAGAAACGGCTGACGGGATCAATATATTCCTGACAGCCCGCCTGGTTACCATTACAGAGTCCGGCATCTTTATCCGGCGTCGGGACTTGATTATTCGCCCCGCCTAAACCGATAGTTTTTAAATATGAAGTCGAACAAAGATAATCATTATTATCAATTAAACATTTACCAGCGCTACAATCGCTATCGTTAAAACAAATAAGGCTTCCTTTTTCTGAACCATCTATTTGACTATTATTATTCCGATCACAGCGTTTAACCGGAATTTTATACCAAGCCTTGCCAACAACCGCCGGATTATTACTGTTACGATAATTACAAGTCCCCGCCCCAGGATCTTTGAAATAACTTTTACTATTATTGTCGCCCTGCCATTCTTCACAGCCAGCGTTCTTTTGGCTACATAAAATATTAGTATACTGATCAGGATTATTTAAACCATAAAAATCTAGCCAAGAAGAGACTAGGGCGCCGCCCTGCCCTTGGCCTAAACGGCTGCAACCCTTATTGGCCGTCCCGCATTGTTTATTAGCGTCATAAACGGCATAAAGCGCCCGATCACCCTCGACTTTAACACAATTAGGATCGCTAATAGCGCAAGTAGTCGTGGCTTGGCGGTCGAACCAAAAACCAGTTCGATAGTCGCTAGAATTCCTCGTATCAATCATTTGTTCGCAACCAACCGCTGAGTTAACGCAAAGCTGATTAAAACGATTTAAATCATGCTTCGAACCGCTACGATCAGTATACTGCGAGCAACCTAAATTATATTCTGGACCTTGATAGGTATCAAAAATATCAAGAGAACAAACCGCGGGCACTTGACTCGAATTTTTAATTAAATAATAACGATCAGTAATTTCTGATAAAACAAAATTATCTAAATAAAAATCACCATCCGCGCCAATAATTAATAATTCTTGCGGGCCAATCTCATGATCAAGATTAGCTAAATTCGCTTGATAGACATTCCAACCATTCCCCCCTTTTACAATTAAAGAGCTCGAAGCGTTAAAATAAGTTTTCGCGGGAGTAACCGAATTATTATTAAAAAAATAAATTTTTACATTCGTGTTCACAGCCGCCCGGGCGATAAATTTAACCGTATAAGCGGCGCCGGCGCGAACAAGATTGGCGACGGAATGTTGCGCCGCCACGTTATCATCAGCTAAAATCTGCTTAATCAGCGGGAAATTTAAAGAGGCCGACAAAACGGGCGACCGAGTACCGACCGCGTTACAATTACCATGATTCGTATCATGATACCAGAGGGAATGTCCGTCTTTACTATTAGAAATCGTACTAGAGCTTACGCCGCTTAAACAATTAGACGACCAATCGCTCAAATTATTTTCAAAATCATAAACAGCCGTTACTTGAACGTTACTACCGTTATTGCCGTTATATTCTCGACATCCATTATCACTCGCCTGACAAATCTTTCCTTCGCCAGGAATAGCTTGATAAATACAGGCCTGATGTTGACTATCCCATAAACCGCCGTTCAAACAAGAATAACAATTATTAGTATTAGCGTCCCAATGCCTACTACTCCCGACACATTCACTCGCCGTTATAATAGTAGAATCAATATTTTTTTCGCTTAGTCGATAAGCATGACAATTATTCGAACAGGTAATTGTATTCGACATTAATTGATAAAAAACTTGGCCGGCCACGTTATAAAATTGCCGACAGTTAGCGTTGTGGCGCGGATCATCCGGGGTTAAATTATAAGTAGTCGCGTCACATAAAGCCCCGCTATTTGAAGCGACGGCCAAAGAACCGTCCGCCTTCTTAGCTAAAGAATAAGCTTGTAATTGATATCCATCAGCCTGGCCTTCCCAAGAATAAAAATCTGCGCATTTATCATGACTTGGTTTAATGCATTGTTTGAGGGACGTATAATATTCGCGCTGTTCCCCTCCCTGCGATAATTCGTCTAAATTAGTAAACTCGTTACAGCCCGCCGCCTCCGCGCTACAACTGGTCGCCTTAGCCGGAATTAAATTTTCGGAGTAAGGCGAATTAAAATAATTAGTTTTAGAAATATAAGCGTCATAGCCTAAACACTCGGCGCGACAATAATTACTACTGATAACCTTGGCCGGAATCGAAAATTTATCATTAACCGAACTAAATAGCTCACAACCGACTTCTTCTTGATTACATTTACGCGCATATTTGTTACAAACCGTCGGAGCATTAAGCTTTAAGCTATAATCCTTAAGGGCAGCCGTCGTATCGACGTAACAACTGGCTTCTAAATAAGGCGGCAATAATTTTTCATAAGTTTTAAACGAACCATAAGGAGAAAATCCCGTCGCCCATTCACTTAATTCAAATTTTACATTTTTTAAATAGAATAAAACTCCGGGTCCATAACCGACGATGCTAAAATCAGGTTCGTTATAACCGTTCACCGCCTGGCGGACAACACTTAAATGTTGCCAAGAATTTTTAAGTGGCGTAGTCGTGCTAAAACCAGCCGCCGCCGCGCCTAAAGCCAGTTCGACTCCGCTGCCGCTAACTAAATAAACATCAGCGCTTAGAGCATAAGCCTGACCGGGAATAATTTGAAAATCGGCTGGTAATAAAGAACGCGTGGCGCTAGAACTTATCCCGGCTTTCGCCGCGGCCGCCGTGGCGGTCAATTTTAGAACCTTGTCTCCTTCGGGAATAGACTCCGCAGCGGCGCTAACAATAGTCGCCGCTTGATTATTAACTAATGGCCAACTATTTAACATATCTCCTCCCTGGTTAGAGTCGCCGATTTCGTCATAGCGAAAATCAGCCGCCATCACTAAATTACTGCCCCAAGTCGACTTAACGCGCATGAGCTCGCTACAGCCTTCATCGGACTGGCTACAAGTCGCTAAAGTTTTATTGAAATACCAACTGCGAGAACTATCCCAACTAACTTTAGCGCTAGAGGTCGAATAAGAGCCGAACCAAGAATACTGACGACAACCGGCGCTACCGCTATTACAATTAGTATAATCTAAAGTATTTTCTAAGTAAGCCGCCGACTGTCCGCTCGTAGTATTAGAAAAATTCTGACAAGTATTATTAAGCGGTTCGCAAGAATCAGCGTCAAAACTCCAGGTCCTTTTTTCTTCATTACAATAGCCATAGTATTCACAACTGCCGTCGCCTTTCTCTTTAATACAAGTTTCGCTGTCGGCACAGTAATCTTCACCGCGATTAAAGCTTAAAGTACTCGGCGTTGCTGTCCCATAACCAGGAATAATATTCTTATTGAACATCTGCGCGCTAAAACCAGATTTTTTACAATAACTAAGAGGCGCTTTCAAAACCCAATTAGGATCGACTAAACCCTCGCACCAATCCGTCTGTCCTTTATTGAAGCCATCACTAAATTCAGTGTAACTATCTAAAGAATCAAAACAAGAAACTAAATCATTTAAAGTCGCTTTTTGTCCCGTCTTCGGCAAAGTTACTAAACGAGCGGCTTCGGCCCAGCCTAAAGGCAAAATTCGATATTTTACTAATATGGTAATATTACGGACCGAATAACTACCATGGTAACTATCGCCCGCTTCATCATTAGTAAACTGCCAATCGCCAGGCAAAGAGCCTTCTTTAATCGCCTCAGCCACAGTTTTTCTCTCCGTAATCGCCTGCATGAAAGTATCATTAATGACACAATTATCGGGCGCCGGATTTTTCGGATCCGGACAAATTGCTAAGTCAGATAGAACATCATAATTGGCTCGAACTCCGAAATTAGTTTTTAATAATTTACTGGTCGCTTCCTTCAAGGCATTTTCTCCGTATTGTGGGCTAGACTCCGGCGACTGAACACTAGAGTTGTTAGACGATTTCGACTTATCCGTCAGCTGTTGCATCAAATTATTAAAAGAAGAAATATAAAGCTGATTTAAAAAGAGATTAGCGGCATCCACCATAATATCGCCCGTTGTTTTACCCAGCGCTTCTTGCCGCGCTTTCGCGGCTTGTTCCGCTTCCTGCCGCGCCTCGCCCGGAACGCCCTGAATAGTGCCGGCAATATCCCGCACATCTAACCAACCGCTGCCGGCAACATACTGATTTTTATTAGCCTCTACCTTAAGAGTCTTCTGACCAGCCATATCGGCTTTCGCCGTCAAATAAATTCCTAAATCATTAGACTGTGGTGCAAAAATACTCGCAAAATTATCTAAAAATTTCGGATTGCGCAAATCCGCTATTTTTTTAAGAGCATCCGTTTCCCAACTTTTAATCATCTCTGTATAAGTACAGTCAGGACCCTTGGGACGATTCTGTTCAATTAAGCCTAAACTGATTCGCAGTTTCGATTCAACCGAAGAAGGACTACAAACATTAAAAGAAGGGGTGACATTCCCGGCGTTACTGGAATTAGCAGTTTTAGCGGCACAACTCGTAGCCTCCTGATCGGCTCTAGTTATACAACCGGTATAATTTTCGTAATCAGTATTACTATAAACGCCATTTTCGTCAAAATTTTTAGCGGAATCTGCACAATACTTCACATTCTTATCATATTTCTTTTGGCAGGTCATGTTTTGATCGGGGGCGTTTAAATTATTCACAAAACTCTCAAGAAACTGCCCGCCGGCTTCATCGCTAATCTGATTTAAATAATCATTTAAACTAGAGGTAACGTAAAGAGGCTTCTGCCCTTTACCGCCCGAACCAATATAATTCGCCGAATCGTAAGCTATTTTATTTAAAGTAGAGGCTAAAGTCCTTTGAAACGCGATGGAGCCCGCTTTTTGAACGGCATTTTTCACCGTATTCCAGGCTTTTTGTAACCAGGTTTGTTTTTCTACCGGAGCGCTAGCCACTTCATTGGTCGGTTTAGGAACAGCGGCGGTAGGCGAGGGGACCTCGTATATCGGAATCGGAAGCTGCGCGTCCGCCGCTTTAATTAAAAATAAAAATGAACAACAAAAAATAAAAAGAAAAAAAATCGCTATTTTTTTCTTAGGAGTCTTGTTGATCTTAGAACTAAAAAATGAAGATAACATTTTATTGATTATTTGGCGGATTATTATTTTGCTTTTTCAAAGACTCCTGATAGCTCTTCATTAAATCACTATCACTAATCTTATCCAAATCAGCCGAATTAGCACCGCTAGCAATTAATAGTTTACGTAAAGTCACGGCGTCGGCTTGGCCGTTTAAAGCATTTTGTAATTCTAAAACGCTAGAACTGCCGACTAATTCCGCCGGTAAAGATAGCGTCGAGGGCGAAATTAAAGTCGGGCTCGGGATTTCGCTAGTCGAAGTGGCCGTTTCTAAAGAAGCGGAACAGTCTTTTCCTGGCGCACAATTAGGATCGCTTCCCTGGTCGACTTCTTTTTTATCAGATAAGCCGTCGCTATCAGAATCCTCTAAATAAGGCGAGGTCTTATAAACATAAATTTCATCGTAATCAGATACTCCGTCGCCGTCCGTATCTTTTTTCTTTAAAACTTCAGCGATATCAGTACTCGTCGCGGTATTGCTAACCGCTTCATAAGCAAAAGGACGATTAATCTGGGCGCGTATTTGCCAAACCCAGAAAACAACGATAAAAATAGCTAAAATAAATAAAAACCCCACCGCCATTTTCTGCGGTCGAGGCAGATCTTTCAAGCTTAAACTATAGCTGTTTTTTTCCGAATTAATTTCCAGCGACATAAGCGACGAATAAAAACAGTGACTTTTAAAATCAATTTTATTATACCACAAAGCGCTTCAGCGCCGCAAATAATTTTTGCCAATCTAAGAGCGATAATCCTTCAGCACGCGAACCGAGGTCTAGACCCTGATTTAAAAATATTTTAGCGATTAAGGACGGTTCTAATTTAAGGCCACCGGCCAAATTATTTTTAAGCATTTTCCGCTTCGCGCTAAAACCCGCTCGAACAATGCGAAAAAAAATCTTGTCCTCAGCCGCGGTGGCGGTCCTCTCCTTAACGACTAATTTAATGATGGCGCTATCAACTTTAGGCTCCGGCCAAAAATTACCAGCTTTGACTGATCGAATAATTGTTGGCAGCGCATAATATTGAACCGAAATTGCTAGGATACTCATGTCCGGAACATCCGCCGTAATTCTAGCTGCGACTTCTTTCTGCAACATTAGAACAAGACTCTGAGGCGGATGAACCCCCGACAAAAAAAGACGAAGAAAAATAGAACTAATATTATAAGGAAGATTAGCGACGATTTTATAGGGTTCGGCCAAATCTAAATAACGGCTTAAATTAAATTTTAAAATATCGGAATTAATAATTTCTACGTTCGTCACCCCTTGAGAATCAATTCCGACTTGTAAATAATCTGCTAAGGGCTTATCTAATTCCACCGCTAAGACTCTTTTAACTTTTTGCGCGAGCTTGGCCGTTAAAAATCCTAAACCCGGACCGATTTCTAAAACCGTATCACTAGGTTTTAGATCGGCCGCCTTAATAATATCGTCATAAATAGCTTCATTAATCAAAAAATTTTGACCTTTGGAACGGGCCGGTTTAATCTCAAAAATTTGGCAGAGTTCCCGAGTTTTCGCTAATAAATCAGACATAACTAATATTTATTTTCTACTCTTTATATTTTCTTAATCTTTGGTGTTTTATAGTTAGACTAGTGGGTCCGGTGCTGGTGCCTAGACAAATCCTGACAATTTCGTCTTCGGGGTTCGATTCCCCGCGGATCCACTAAGGACTTGAATATAAAAACTTAATCTGATATTATATAGGTACTGTCAGGATTTGTTATAGGCTCAACATAAGACGAGAAAACATCCGCCCCTTCGGCGGATTGTTTTTTATTTAACCACAATGTTAAGTAGTTTGCCGGGTACAAATATCTTTTTAAGTATCGCCCGATCTTGCCACCATTTGTTAATTGACTGGTCACTAAGCGCTAAATCAAAAGCCGCGGATTCAGAAATATCCGCCGGAACCTCTAAAGATCCCCGTAATTTACCGTTAACTTGAACTACTAGACTAATAATTTCATCCTTAATTAATTCCGAATCATACGCCGGCCAGCTTGATTTAAAAACACTAGTCTTATTTCCCAGTCTCGCCCATAATTCTTCACTTAAATGCGGAGCGAAAGGAGCGATCAGCGCTACTAATTTCGACCAATTATCCGGGCTTAAAGGCGAAACATTAAATTGTGCCTTATAATCAGTTAAGGCGTTTAAAAAAATCATCAAAGCCGAAACCGTCGTATTTAACCGAAAATTCTCGATATCTTCACCGACTTTTTTAATAGTTTTATGAAGCAGGGAAATAATTTTTTTATCTTCTTTAAAATTTAAATTATCACCTTTGTCGATCAATTGTTCGACTTTATCTAAAAATTTTCGCGTCCCGACCAAACCATTAGTATTCCAATTAACCGCTTGCTCGAAGGGTCCCATAAACATTTCATATAAACGCAAGGAATCGGCGCC
>JAVHRV010000083.1:0-2241 GCA_036171815.1 Patescibacteria group bacterium | reverse complement strand
GGAAAATTTATAAGCTTTCTTAGTTAGTAAATCAATCACCCCGCTTAAATTACTTTCCGCGCCGATTGGTAATTGTAGGGCCACCGCTTTCTGATTTAAACGAGTGCGAATAGAATTAAGACTCATATAAAAATCCGCGCCCATTTTATCCATTTTATTAACAAAACAAAGACGAGGCACATTATATTTATCCGCTTGGCGCCAAACAGTTTCCGATTGTGGCTCAACGCCGGCTTGACCGTCAAAGACAGCAACGGCGCCGTCTAAAACACGTAGAGATCGTTCAACTTCAACAGTAAAATCAACGTGACCCGGCGTATCAATAATATTTATTTTATTATGTTTCCAAAAACAAGTCGTCGCGGCGGAAGTAATAGTAATACCGCGCTCTTTTTCTTGTTCCATCCAATCCATTTCGGCCGCTCCTTCATGGACTTCGCCAATTTTATGTTTTTTACCGGTATAAAACAAAACGCGCTCAGTAAAAGTAGTCTTACCAGCGTCGATGTGCGCCATGATTCCAATATTTCTAATATTTTCTAAAGCGTAGTCTCGGGGCATAGTTATAATAAATTTATTTTAAAGTTATAAAGTTATATAGAGGATAAATTTATTTTTGAGAGAAGTTCGAGAAAGAAATGAAGCGCGGAGTGAGCCGTATTTAGCATACGGCGAACGAGCACTGGAATTTCTGACGAAGAAATCCTCCAAAAATGGATTTATCTAGAGAAATGGGCGAAGGCTTTGTTAGCTTCAGCCATCTTATGAACCGCTTCCCTTTTCTTAACGGCCGTTCCTTCGCCATTAGAAGCGTCTAGAAGCTCAGTCGCTAACTTTTCCGCGCTAGAACGTCCTTTACGGTCTTGAGCCGCACCAATAATCCAATTACAAGCCAAGAAATAACGTCTTTCCCCTCTTACCTGAAAAGGAACCTGATAATTAGCGCCACCAACTCGTTTACCTCTAACTTCAACTAGCGGCGACACTTTCTTAATCGCCTTATTGAAAATATGACGAGGATCCTGTTTAGTTTTATCTTTCAAAATCTCAAACGCATTATAGACGATTTTTTCGGCCGCGCTTTTCTTACCTCTTTCCATCACGTAATTTATAAACTTAGCGACATTTTTATCGTTATATTTAGCGTCGCCTTCAATTGATCTTTTAGGGGCTGGTTTACCTCTCATAATATTAAAATTAAATTATTTTTTCGGCTTTTTCGCACCGTAACAACTTCGGCCTTGGCGTCTGGCCTCTACGCCTGAAGCATCAAAAACTCCCCGGACAACCTTATAACGGACGCCCGGCAAATCTTTAGTTTTACCGCCTTTTACTAAAACGATAGAATGTTCTTGCAAATTATGGCCCATGCCAGGAATATAAGCCGTTACTTCCATCCCGTTAGACAGGCGAACACGAGCAATCTTCCGTAAAGCGGAGTTCGGTTTTTTAGGAGTAGTGGTCGTCACTTTTAAGCAGACGCCTTGTTTAAACGGGGCGCCTTTGACCGTATCTTTTTTCTTACGATGTAAGGAATCTAGACTGGTGTGGAGCGCTAAAGCGTTTCGTCCAGCGGCTACTTTCTTACGGCCATGACGGACTAATTGGTTCACTGTAGGCATAAAAATTAACTTGATAAGCAAAAATAATCCTGAATATTCAGGATAGCTTTTAAAATATTATTTAATACTAATTTAATTTAACAAAATATAAAATATAAGTCAAGATTATACATACTTTTTAGCTTTACGAGCGGTCATTTTATCCTTCATTACTTTCTTTAAAAAAGGAGCACGCTCGGCCATAAAATTTACCTCAAAGTCTAAATGGTCCTTTTTTTCCTTAACTTTAATAGATTCTATGCCTCCAGATATCCTATCACAAGCTAAAACTTTAATTTTCAATTTTTTAGCAACTTCGCCAGCTAAACCATCCTTCTGACCCGTTAGACATGAATCTAGAACTATCGTGGCATTATCACTAAAAAAATTCCTAACTTTTCCTAACCATTTCGCGTCGGGTAAATCCGATTTATCAATATAAGAAGACCGCTCATCAGCATTATCGCCAAAGTTTAAGCATCCATCATTACCATGCCCATTAAATATCGCAAAAGAAATTTTTTGTTTATTACCATAACGCTGATTTAGGGCTACTAAATCACGCATTACGCTAAACCGCCCTCCGGCTTCCATAAATCGCAATAAATATCTAGGCGACCTTATCTTACCTGATTCATCC
>JAVHRV010000082.1:0-2242 GCA_036171815.1 Patescibacteria group bacterium | reverse complement strand
ACATTTAATAATCTTACTTTGGCGTCTACGGTTGGGACATTAATTATCTTACTATACTGTCCGGCTGATTTACGGATAATTTTAACTTTTTCATTAATGCTATTCTTCAATTGTACCGGATTCAAGGACAAATACAATTCTCTTAATTTGGTTTTTTGCTCCTGGCTGATCTGGCCCGACTCCATTAATCTCCGGTAGGGCGTTTTAGCGGTATCATAGATTTTACGGCAAAGCGAATTATTTACTTTCTCTTTCCGCTCAATTTTCATCACCGGCCGGAAAAAGTTGCTGAACAATCGCCATTCATTCCGGTATAGATCGTTCATTAATTCTAATTGCGCGAAATTATCAAATCGTTCATAGCCCAGCAGTTTCCGAATGTGAGTATTATTTTTTTGCTCAACATAGGCATTGTCATTTTTCATATAGGGGCGGGAACGGGTAAAATACAAATTATTATTCTCGCAGTATCTGACTAAATGCCAATTAATGAATTCACCGCCCGAATCCGAATCCAGCCCGGTCAATTTAAACGGCAAACTATTTTTAATATTATCAATCGCCGCTACCACTCCTCTTTCGCCCTTGCCCATGACCGCGTATTGTTCGCTCCAGCCGCTCGAAATCTCCACTAAATCCAGGGAATAAATGAACTCGCCCGATGGATCGCCCCCATTATGAGCCACGGTATCCATTTCACTAAATCCCAGCTCTTGCCGATTCCACTCCGTTAATCTAATTGGTATTGATGATTTGAGCAATGAGCCATGTCTGGTCGTGCCGCGGCTCCGGTTTAATTTTCTAATAACTATTTCTTTTTTTAATCTTCTATCCAATGTTTTTCCAGATATCGTTTTTAATTGATCCTTAACCTCATCGGTTATTTTAATTTCATCCGACCTGGCCATGGCCTCGGCCATATTAATTAATTCCGGCTGCAATCTGGTTCCGCAGGGATAGTCTAACAGTTCCCAAATCGGGATTATCGCATCGGCAAATAGCCCTGAGTCATACTTTTTACTTCGACCGACTTTGCGCTTATTCTCTTTAGGCGGATGATTAAACAGCTTGATGGCGTACTTTCTGTGATACTCGGTGTTGCCGCAGAATTCGTTGAGCATGAAGGTTTTAACTGACTTACCGGCCAGCCTGTATCTGGCTCTAGTCACCTTAGCTAGCTCCTTCTTAGTCATATTGGTCATATGGTTGCCGTAATTATTTGTTAATAGTTACGGTAACATCTTATATGTCCCAACCGATTGGAGCAAAGTAACATTATTTATGGCTCAATGCGATCCTCTGGATTTATTAACAATAAAGTGCTAAACTTAAATCAGTTAAGGGAATTTTAGCCCAAAATTTTAAGGTTATCAGTTTAGGCAATAACCTTTGTTTTTATGTTAAATTGGTTTTTTATAGCATTGGCCGCTCCATTTTTATGGGCATTAGTGAATCTGGCTGATAAATATCTGGTTGCCAACTATTCCGGAAAAGAAAAATCGTCCGGCTCGCTGGTACTTTTTTCCAGCCTTATTGGTATTATAGCGTCGTTAATTATCGGTATTTTCACCCGCGGAGTATTCGCCATACCCGCCCTAGATAAAGCGTTGCTTATTTTTATCGGCGCGTTTGGTATTTGCTGGATTGTTCTTTACCTTTTCACTTTAGAGATTGAAGATGTCTCGGCAGTTATTCCGTGGATGCTTACCACTCCTGTATTTGGTTTTATTTTAAGTTATTTTTTCCTGGGTGAAACGCTTACATCCAAACAATTATTTGGAGCCGGTGTCATATTTTTTGGCGCGATTATACTTTCGGTTGATTTTAGTAAAATTAAAATTATTTTTAAAAAAAGAATCGCTTTATACATGCTCCTTTCCTGTTTTATTTACGCTATCAACGGAGTGATATTTAAGTTTGTTGCTGAAGCGGACAGTTTTTGGATTGCTTCATTTTGGGAATACTTGGGTTTAGGTATCGGCGGTATTTTAATATTTTTATTTATTGGCAGATATCGGCGAGATTTTATTTCTAACATAAGAACCGACGGGAAATTAATATTTTCCGTGAATGTCGTAAGCGAATTTACAACCATAGCAGGCAATCTTTTGACAAATTACGCTCTTTTGATCGCTCCGGTAGCGCTGGTCTATATGGTAGGGTCTTTTCAGTCGGCAGTAGTGCTTCTGCTAACGTTTTTTTCTACAAAATTTTGGCCAAAAATAGTCAGCGAAAATTTTTC
>JAVHRV010000081.1:0-2257 GCA_036171815.1 Patescibacteria group bacterium | reverse complement strand
CGCTCAGGGTAACTTAGCCTGGAATCTGCGCGCGGTTGATCCAAATGGTGGCGGCTACTTTATTCATGCCCAGTGGGAAAAAGAGGGGTATTTACTTACCAGTATTAAAATAGCTAGAGTGAGCCAAGTCTGGAAATACTATGTCCCCGGCATGACTGCGGTTACTACCGAGAACAATAGTGTGCCAAATTCATTCTCGTTATCTCAAAACTACCCTAACCCCTTCAACCCCAATACTACCATTAATTTTTCAATAACTAGGCCCGGACACGTGTCCCTAAAAGTCTATGACTTATTAGGTCACGAAGTTGCCTCGTTGGTTAATGAGAATTTAAATTGCGGTGCTTATAAAATAAATTTCGACGCTCAGGATTTATCCAGCGGCGTCTACGTTTATCAATTGAGAGCCGGGGATTTCATAGGCTCTAAAAAAATGATGCTTCTAAAGTAACGTCAAATAATGACGACTTTGAAGTAATAAATTAAACCCCTATATCATAATGATATAGGGGTGTTTTTTTAGGAAGAAGATGGGGTTATTGTATTAGTAATTTATAAACTCCGGTGGTGTTACCGATTTTTGACCAAAAATATAAAGTATCATTTTTTTCATCAAGAATCGGCGAGTTAATTTTATCGGTTTGTAGTATTCGCGTGTTAATTCCAAATTTTAAGTCGTAGGCGTATAAATTATTGGCGGTAGCCAAAATCAGATAGTTATTATTTTTATTCCAAATAATTTTGGTTATTTCTTCGCCGAATCGAGTTAGCAGAGAAGCATTGCCTTCTTTAAGATTATAGATATAGATTTCCCAGTTGTTGTTATAAGCCAAGGTTTCGGGGTTAAGCCATTGCCAGCTGAAGACATTTTTAAATACTTTTGAATTAATAAAAAGATTATTTGTGTCAAACAGATATAGAGTATGGTTTTTGTCGTCATAAAGAGTTAACCAAGCTTCGTTATCATGAGAAAAGGTATAATTGGCGACGACAGGAAGATTTATTTTCTGTACAATTTTTTGATTTTTCAAAGAATATTTTATTAAGTTGAGATGTCCATTATTTTCCGTTACGATGTATAAAATTTCACCGCGTAGTTCATAAGTAATATAATTTTCGCCGCTTAGTATTAAGGAACTGGTTTTATTTACGGTGTTAAAAAAACCGATAGAATTTTTATTTACAAAATAGAGATTTTGACTGTTTTCATCTAAATACCATTTATCTGCGTCTGCTCCGATTAACTGACCATAATTTATATCCTTGCTTATATCCGAACCAAAGAGTGAGCCATTTAGCATTATTTGATCACTATTAATTAACCATTCTCCAGTTGTTGTCCCGGAATAAGGCAAAATTCTTTCCGATCCGTTTTTTAAAGTAATAATTTTTTTTTCTGTCGGTAGATATAAGTATTTGCGGTTCATGCTTAGTTTTAGATCGCTAAGAGTGGTTGAGGCAATTAGTAAAGGAACATCAGAACGGAATAGATTTATGTCTTCGATAAAAGTAGTCTGTCCAGAGTAAACTTGAATTTTTTTAGTCAATGGCCAATAGTTCGCGCGTTCTAAGGTTAAATCATATTCGCCGGGTAAAATATTTTTTAATTTAGTGTCGGTTGTTAGATACGCTTTTTCCCAGGGGTTAATAGAAAAATTTGACTGCGGCTTGTTGTTTAAATAAATAGTTGCTCCACTTGGTGAAGTTTTAAGACTAATAATTCCGGTTTTGATTAGAAAGCGATTAAATTTTGGTGGCCAGCCGAGGTTAAGTTTATAACCCGAAGCATACAGTGAAACGATAGTAGTTCCTAGTATGAAACAAACAATAAATAGAATAAATAAGTAGTCACGAATTTTTTTATTCATAATTAATCTTCACGTCGAATTTCGGCGCCTAATTTTTGTAATCTCTGATCTAATTTTTCATAACCGCGATCAATCTGATAGATATTGTCTATTTCTGTTTTTCCTTCGGCAATTAACGCCGCGATTACGAGGGCAATACCGGCTCGGATATCGGGACTGATTAATTTTTTACCCTGTAATTTGGTCGGTCCGCTAACTACCACACGATGCGGATCACACATAATTATATTAGCGCCCATTTGTGACAACATATCAACCCAGATTAAGCGTCGATCATAAATGGTTTCTTGAATTAAAGAATTTCCTTGTGCTTGTGTCATTAAAACTGTGTATGGTGATTGCAAGTCAGTCGGAAAACCAGGATATTCATGGGTCTTAATGTCGTAAGG
>JAVHRV010000080.1:0-11092 GCA_036171815.1 Patescibacteria group bacterium | reverse complement strand
AAAACGCTGACCGTTAATCAAACCCCCTCGCCAACTCAAATCGAATAAAAGAGATAAATTTTCTTTAGTGTTCTCGATTAAATCTTTCTCCAGCTGCTGCCAATTTTTAAATAAAGCATAATAAGCACCAACCCAGGAACCAATACTGGAACCGCTTAAATAATCAATACTAAAACCATGCTTTTCCAGCGATTTTAAAACTCCAATATGAGCAAAGCCCCGATAAGCGCCGGAACCGAGAGCTAAGCCAATAGTTTTACGTTTTGGCATAAATTACTAGACTTGTTACTATGCTTGAATTTTACCACTACATTATAGCACTTCGCTGATAGATAGAGAATCGCTATACTTATTAAACACTTAACATTTAATACTAGGTAAAATATAAGAAATTATAATATAATTTGCGGTCATATTTATATAATATAAACCGGCTAAAATATGGGAATATCGACTAAAAACCGCCACATGTGTGTGCATATTACCCTCGTTCCTATTGACAAATAATCATATATAATGTACTATAATATGTTAAATCATAAAGTTTATTAACAATATAACCAAAAACAAAAAGGAACCAAAACATGAAAACGACGATCTTAACTATTATTGTAGTTTTATTATTTTTTGTGCCAATCAAGGCGCAAAATAGTGATTCTACTCGCTCCTCCTCATCTGGTAGCATAAATAATATAGCTACCCCTACCAGCCCCACTGCTAACTACGGCGATTTGGCTGCTAACAGCCAAAAACATTCTTCTGCCGTAGCCGCAACGACTGCGGGAAAAATAGATAAAATTAAAGAAACGGAACAAGAGGCCGAGGAGATAGAAGTATCTAACTATAGGGGAGCCGCTCTAGTCTTATCGTTTTTGACGGGGCTGCTGATATACGCCGTCAAACTTTCCGGCCATTAACCAAAACTGGCCAAATCGCTCTTTACAAAGCTAATTACAGGAACACCACCAGTAATTAGCTTTTTTAATTATCAATCTAAAAATATTTAAGAAATTAATAATAAAATAATTTGTGATAAATAGTTTTACCCTGTTATAATATCTAAAGGATGAAAAATTTAAGAATAAAGTATTAATTTATGAAAAGAGATAGAGCCGTCACTGGTTTAGGCCAAATTTTTCAAAAAATCGCTCCTAAAATAGACGCTCGAATAATTATCGAGCCAAATTGGGGCATAGTCGGCCAAATAATTTTTTCTAATGGCCAAAAAAGATATTTCCGATATTCCAGTATTGATATTAACCCCCTAGGGGCTTCCGAAATTTCTAAAGATAAAGATTACGCGAGTTTTTTTATGAAAAAAATGGGGTATCCGACAATAACCGGAAAATCTTTTTTTTCTGCTAACTGGAGTCGCGTTATAAAATCTTCAAGAAATATCCAGGCGGCCTATCTTTATGCTAAAAAAATTGGCTTCCCGGTTATGGTCAAACCAAATAGCGGCAGCCAAGGAGCTAATGTCACTTTAGTGGATAATAAACAAGAATTTTATTCTGCTCTACAAAAGATTTTTATTACTGATAATATCGCCCTGGTCCAAAAAATAGTTACCGGCAAAGATTATCGAATTGTTGTCTTAGATAAAAAAATTATTTCTGTTTATCAAAGGACCCCGCTTAACATTGTCGGCGACGGAGTCTCCACCGCCCGACAACTGATTAGAAAAAAATTGGCGCGGCTGATTACTTTAGATCGGCCCGCTAAAATTAAGGCTAACGACCCCCGATTAATCCATAACTTAAAAAAGAATAGACTTGACTGGCCATCAATCTTACCAAAAGGGGAAAAAATTATTTTATTAAATAATGCTAATCTTTCTACGGGTGGCGACGCTTATGATGTTACTAAAAAAATTCACCCAGAATTTAAAAAATTAGCGATCAACTTAACCCGCGACATGGGTTTACGTTTATGCGGCGTTGATTTAATGGTCGAGGGCGAGATAAGCGACCGCCCCAAAAAATATTGGGTCATTGAGATAAATGCGGCGCCCGGCCTTGATCATTATATAAAAACCGGATCTGACCAAAAAAAAATTGTCGAAAATATGTATTTAGAAATTCTTAAAGCGATGCAAAAACAATATTAATCAATTCAATTATCTTACCAACTCCCTTCATTACCAGTAAACTACTAACTAAAAACTCTAACGAAAGCTAGAGTTTTTAAATAATTCAGGCGATTAAAACCCCAAGATATTTTTACGATCGAAAAAAAGTCAATCTAGTCGCCACGGCGCTCTGATTTTTAGAATTAAGAGAATAATAAAACGTGCGGCCGATTTTCTCTTTAGCCACGAAACCATTAGCCTCTAACTTCTCTAAATGCTTATTAACTGCAGGGCCGGAAATGTTTAAAATATTCACGATATCTTGGCTGCTCAATTCCCGGCGTTTGGATAAACACCGAAAAATACGAAAACAATTAACATTACTTAAAACATTAAAAATGATCTTCCAACAAAAAACCTTATTTTTTGTTTGGCTGGTTTTTTTAATAATCTTTTTTCCCGTTGCCATATTAATCTTATAATTAATAAACCTTTAATCTAGTTTCGACTAAATAAATAATCGACCGATAATCTTAATAAAAGTCTCTTAATAAGTCAAGTAATTTGACAAGTCATAACTTCTATTTTACTAACACGACCTAAAATGTTATAATAACATCATATAAAAATACTTAAATAATTAATAAAATATTTAACATATGCTTAGCGGAGATGAATTAAAAAAAATTAAAAAAAATTTCAATGATGAGAAAGAATTCTTTTTAATTAGTTCTTTCAAGGCTCTGGGCGATACTAACCGCCACCGGATTTTTCAACTTTTAAGTACTCAACCACAAATGTCCGCTAGTGCTATAGCGGAAACTTTAAATATTTCCCGTCCCTTGGCCTCCCAGCATTTAAAAATACTGGAACAGGCACAATTATTCAAAAAGAAAAAAATCGGCCAACATAAATTTTATCAACTTAATCAACTGAACCCGTTTATTCGAGCGCTAGCTAAGACAATTAAAAAATTTAATTAATATCCCGGCTCCCTATAATAAAAACATAGTTTTGAACTATGTTTTTTATTATCTAACCAAATTAACAGTAAAAATTAATTTCTTTTTTCTTGGTCGGCTCTTTCTAACTCCCGAACAATTTTAATTAGCTCAAAAGCAATAATAAATACGGCGGGAATAATAATACTCAGCCACGTACCGACCAAGCTTTTGGCAAAAGTAATCAAATAACCAAGATAAGGAATAATAAAAATGACTCGACCAATAACTAAACGCGGTTTAACTAGCTCTCGATCGGCCACTTCATTAGCGTCGCCTTTAGTAGTATAGACATTACCGCCAATACCCGTAATCCGATGCGTGATAATCTCTTCTTGACCATCAATTTGAGCGTAATAGGCGATGGCCTCCCCAATTTCATATTTTGGAAAACTTTTGACAATCGTCAGACTACCCCGATCAATCAGAGGGTTCATCGAATCTGATTTATTAGTGAAACTGTGAAAAGGGCTAAAAATGTCCACTGAAAAAATAATAATAATAAAAATAAAAACTACATAAGCCCCGACTAAAACCCGGTAAAATCGAGAATCCAAATATTTTTTTATTATATTTAACATATCCTTTGACTAAGCTTAATTAACTAATTACCAATTACCACTCGAAATAACATTACTAATTAATCGCTGAGCAAAAATCCCCCCTTGTTCATCCGGCTGATCACGGTAAGTTTTTAAATCAAAATTAAACTCACAAATTTTATTCTTTAACGCTTGGTCTTGTCCGTTAAGACTAACAAAAAAAATAAAATCTCGAGGGTTAGAGTTAGCGGTAGAAAATGATAAATTCAATAAAGAGCCGCTGAAAATTTCTAAAAAATTACGATTGAAAACTCTAACCTGCAACTGACTACAAAAAAAATCATCACCATTAGTTTTAACCGCCTTTAAATGGTATTTAAATTTAACGTCGGTTTCCGCCTCTACTTTAGCTGCCGCCAGATCAAAACCATTAGGCCGGATTCCCAAAGAATGGAAAAGACTAGCAACCGGGCTATCATTGAAAGAGCTCTTGGTTGAAAAATCAAGAGTCATAATAGAAAATTTATTATGGCTGACCACTCTCTCGGCAAAAATATCAGCATCCGTATAACCGGTTTTAATTAAGAAAACATACAATAATACCAAGAAAATCGCCAGCCTCTTAATTTCTGGCCTAAGCATGTTTTTTTATTTTTATGAGTTCGTCCAAAATAAGAATAGCGGCCGGGATAATTAAAAGAAAAATTAAGCCCGAACGCGATTTACTAAAAGCGACGAAATAACCGAGTTTAGGAATAACCAAAACCACCTTCCCAATCACTTGTTTATCCGTAATTATATCTTCATCGCCGGAACGATTGGCATCACCCTTAGTAGAATATTTATTTTCTTTCCCCTTTTCGACAGCGACAATACGATGCGTAACGATACGGTCAGTGTTAGTTCTAAAAGAAATTACCTCATTGATAAAATAGGTTCCCCGATTTTGGATAACAATTACATCACCGGTCATAATCGCCGGCTCCATAGAGCCTGACTGGACTAAGAATGGCTGATAACCACCGAAAACATTAAAATTAGAGCTAAAAACATAAAGCGCGAGCATCGTAATGCCGACCAGAATGGCCCATTTAACTAATCCTAAAATAAATCTAATAATTTTCATGCTAACCTTATTGACAAATAGGGCAACATTTTAGTTGCCCTATTTATTTTTCTTTAATTAATCAATTCTTATTGATTACTAGGAGCCTGACCATTAATTAATTGGATCAGACGAAAATTAACATCGAACTGAGTATCATCACTCTGGATTTCATTGCCATAGGAACTTTCATCGGCTGCCCAATAGGCAGTAATGGTTCTCTCTTCATTGGCTTGTAACACAATTTCCGGTAAAGCGGCCCAATCCGTGCCGATCTTAGTCTGCTGATCAGTCGCTAAAGTCGACTGAACTTGATCGGTTCCATCTAAGGCAACTTTCAAGGTAATGACTTCACCTAAATCACCTTCATTGCCGACAGCCTCGCAGTCAGGTTCAGCGGTTTTTTCTTGATCGTTACAACCATTTTCAGTGTTCGCAACATTCTGTAATCGAACTAATAAACGACCAGGTAAAGAACCAGTATTTTTTATAGTCCAAGTTTTTGTCCCGCTGATATTAGCGTTATCACCCATGTTTTCTATGACAAAAGGCTCAAGCTTATTCCCATTGGCCGCTACATCTAAATCTAAAGTACCGGCGGCGAAACGATTAGCACTAGTTGTTCTAGTCGCCGTGAAATAAGCATAAGTTCCTCCGGCCGCTAAAGCAGCCACCACGATAATCATGGTGATTGAATACCAAACTTTTTTGTTCATAAATTTTTTTTAAAAAATTAATCGAAAAATTAAAAAGGATTTTTGCTTCATTCTTTTAGCTTGATTAATTAGCCAATGGAAGTTAGCTAATTAATTAATTAATTAATTACTTTATTATATTTTACAATATTAACGTAGCGCGGTCAAATATTGTAAATTCATTAATAAAAATTAACCAATAATATCAGAACTAGTAAAAAGCAATTTGACAAATTCGTATTTATAAAATAGACTTAAAATTTAACTACTAAAAATAAACCGTTCTTTTTAACTAATAAGGAGTATCGAATGAAAAAAACAATTTTAATTGTTGACGGTAATTATATAAACCAAATTACCTACCAAAAATTTCTTTCTTCCCTGTGCCATGAAATTATACTGGCTAATAATAGTCTCGAAGCGTTAGAAATACTTAAGTCGCGCAAGATTGAGCTCTTTATCATAAATGTCAGAATACCCGGAATTAACGGTCTAGAATTAGCTCGGCATATTCGTAATCCCAACGACCTTAACCAATTTAAGTATTGTCATAAAACGGCGCCAATAATAATTTTGAGCTCCGACCTACCTATAAACTCTCCGGATATTAACGACTGTCTAATAATACCAGTTAACAAACAACTCCTAGTTGATAAAGTCAACGAACATTTATCAACTAAAAACTCGGCAGATTAAGCCGAGTTTTTTATTATGTAGTCCCGCGTTCCAAAATTTACCAAAATTTTGACGGGATTATTGGGGAAATTGAGAAGTGGGCGGAAATTTTAAAATAATTTTAGCATACTAAAGTTTATAAATGGATTTAATTAGCCAAACAGGCAAGAATATTTTATAATATAATTATGCATAAACAAGAACTATCAAACATCGGCAAAAAATCGACTCTCTCCGATATTATTTTAGGGGGGCAGGATGGTCTCGTAAATGTATTGGGGGTTATTTTAGGCGTGGCGGCCGCTACTAATAATCATAAAGTTATTATAGCAGCCGGTATGGCCGCCACATTTGCAGAAAGCATTTCTATGGCCGCAGTCGCTCTGACTTCTAAAATGGCCGAACGCGATCATTATTATTCGGAATTGCAACGCGAAAATCGAGAAGTCAAAGAAATGCCGAAATTAGAAGAGGCGGAGGTGCGAGAAATATATAAACGCAAGGGCTTTAAGGGAAAAATATTGGATGATATCGTTAAGCATATTACAAGTAATAAAAAGCAGTGGATAAAATTTATGATGAAGGAGGAGCTCGAAATTAATGAAGTAAAAAACAAAGATATTTACATCGGCAGCTTCGTGGTCGGATTTTCCGCGCTGGTAGGTTCGTTTGTGCCGATTACTCCATTTTTCTTTTTACCAATTCATTCAGCTATTCCTTATTCCCTAATAGTGTCCGTTGTAGTGCTCTTTTTAATCGGCCTGTACAAAGCAAAAACAACGATTGGTAATCCGTTTAAGACAGGAATCCAAATGGTTGTGATAGGCATGAGTGCCGCTCTAGCCGGTTATTATATCGGGCATTTATTTGGACAGTAATATTAGAAAAATCATTACAAAAAACACCCAGCGAACTAAACTGTATCCCATAAAGTAGACACGAAAATGCGTCTATTTTTTTATTTGTAATCTTAAAGCCCGAAATTTCTCAAAATTTTAACGGGATTATTGAGGAAATTGAGAGGAAAAGAGGAATGTCATAATAGGATAGTGATATGGAAAGGCGCCATGGTATGAGCTTGACTTGCTATTTTACATATGATACAATACTGTCATATTTATGAAAAGCAAAAAAAATTTATTAGACCAGCTAATTTCCTTACCGTACTTCAGTAAAAACTCAATTTATCAACTGGGAGCACAACTAGGACTAAAGGATTCAACAATTAATACTTATATTAGCCGGTTTTTAAAATCCAAGGAAATTCTTCAGCTTAAGAATGGATTATATGTCTCGGCGGATTTTTTTGAAAAAAATAAAAATGATATTTCCTACTCTTTCTATTTGGCTAATATTCTTCGCGTGCCATCTTATGTAAGTTCTTGGGCGGCTTTACAGTACTATAATCTGACTACCGAGGCCATTTATCCCATCACTTCCGTTACTCTTAAAGTTACAAGAGATTATCAAACAAAGGCTGGAAATTTTTCTTATCAGTCAATCAATAAAGATTATTTCTCCAATTTTTCTCTGGTAGAAGGGGATCCGGCCTTGCCGGCAGGAAAATTTAATTTTTATATTGCCTCGCCTGCAAAAGCCTTGTTTGATTTATTATATTTTAGAACAAATCAGTTTAGAGGGATCAGTCTAGAAAGAGTAAATAAATTAGTAGAAGAATTAAGAATAGATATTGACGAGATGAATGAGTCGGAACGGGCGGAATTTTATTTAATGGTTAGAAAAATAATAAAATGAGCGAACAAATAATGGCAATATTAAAAAGAAAGCTTGATGAGCTCACGGCCTATGGAGAAGTTAGTGCTGAAACTCGTTATAATGCCTTCAAAGAAGAACTACAGTTTTATGTTCTTAATTTTATTTATCATCATAAGGAATATAGCAAATGGACAATGTATGGCGGTTCGGCTTTGCGTATAATACATGGATTAGACAGAATGTCCGTTGATTTGGATTTTGAAGTTTCACATGAGATAACGAATAAATTTTTAGAGGAGTTAGAAAGAGAAGTAAAAAATTATTTTAGTAACACATACAACGCCGGCGACGATGTTCTTAAAATAAAAATAACTAATAGTAGAGGACTGCTTCTAAAATTCTATATTGAAAATGAATTAAGCTCGGGGCATCCGTCAAAACAGTTGCATGTCAAAATTGATTTAAATTATTTTGTGGCACGAAAAACGGTGATAGAGCGGAGACCGATAAACCGTGGCCAGCTTTCATTTGTGATATTAACTTATAATATGGGAGCCCTTATGGCAAGCAAGATTGCAGCTATATTTTTACGCGGTGTTCGAGGTGTCGGAGAAGCAATTTATGAAGAAAAAGGCCGTGATATTTATGATTTGCTTTGGTATATGGGTAAGAAAATAGTACCGGATTTCGATTATCTTATAGCTAAAGGGGTCGACATAAAAGATCCGCGCGCTCTTTTTGATAAACTCACATTACAGATGAACAAAGTAAATAATACAAATCTTAAAAATGATCTTTCGCCATTATTTGTTGATCAGACATTTATTAAAAATTGGCTGGCGAATTGGCTGGAAAGTTATTTAAGGCTTTTAGATGATTATAAAATAAGAACTGTGACGAAGCTCGATGATCCTATGATATCCCAGGAGTTTAAGACGGGCGAATTTTCTTTCATTTATTGGTATAAAACGGAAAGTGGAGAATTAATAAGTGTTATATTTCGTCTTAGTGATTATTGGATCAAGTTTAGAGAAGGAGATTTATTGATTGAAATAGATACGGATTTAACAAATAAAATTGATTTTTCCGGCCTTAGCCGAAACTCCGGAAAAAATTCACTAGATAAGTTAAAACAGTATGCCACGCTTTTTTATGAGAAGACAGAAAATTATTTTAAAAAAACAAATCACATAATACTTGGTGACGGTATTGTTACTAAAGTTATTCGCCTAAAGGCTGATAATTTAAATCAGAAAGAACAAATCGTGCTTAATAAATCAACGCTTCTTTCTCGTGAGCTTGATGATTTGTTAAAGTAATAACTCTAAATAATATCTATGAAAACCGGGACGATAGAAAATATATTAAAAAATTAAGAATAAAATCTTTATGCTTAAAAAAATTCAATTTAAACTCACAAAAATAAAATACGCCGGTAAATCAATCGGCGATAATATCCGCGTGAATATTGAGATACTCGACAAGGCCTTGCAAATAGATAAAAGAATTAAAGTTGGTCAGACGATTGAACTCGCGGAAGAAATAGGAAACTTCCCAACTGATCAAAAATCTTTTTCCGTTAAAATAGGGATCGCCGTGACTGAAAAGGATGCCTTATTTAATGATACAAGTAATATTGGTAGGCTGGTTAAAATTGATACGGAAAATTTTAAACCGCAAAAATTTGTCTACATAATTGAACTTCGCGAAAAACGTTTCTGGAAAAATTGTGGTAAATCAATCGCCAAATTTGAAATTACCATTGAGGCTTCGGCTATAGAGAAGATAAAATATATACCAGATACTGATAACGGCTGGTTCAAAGTGAAAATGACAAGCGGCGATATAACTTATCTCCCCGCATTTTTAAAAGTGCAATCAGAATATATCGAGAAAGGGCGGGAATATTTTACGATATTAGAAGGTATTTATAGGAATCAAAAAGCTTCTGTTAGTTTAGATAATATAAACAATAACAGTTCACGACTTTTAGTCGATGTAAAACACGAATCTTTAATTTACCTTCAATATTCCATTTCTCAAAACAAACTAATTGTTAACAGTAAAAAATATGTAGCTACGGATTATACAGAAACGCCTTGGGATAAAGGTTGGTATGATATTGAATTGCCCGATTATCCTCATACGGGAGGTCGGGGTTATTTAGACGGGTCATCTAGAGCGAAAACTTGGTTTAGAATTGGGCATGAAGGGGATAGATATTTACACACAGGCAACCGTTCTTTGGGATGTATTACAATAACTGAAATTGAAAAATGGAATGAGATATATAATAAATTAATCAAAGCACGTAAAGGAGATTTTTTAAGCATTGGTGTGCTTGAAGTAGTAGATTAATTATGGAGTTTATAATAAAAAATATTCGTAAATTGGGAATCATAGTCATTATCGTATTATTTATATTGATATCTGCTTTTTTGGTTTTAAAATACAAAAATCAAGTATTGGCAGAAAAGAGAATTTTATCAAGAAACGACTATCGGATATTCGCTTGCGGCGAAGAGATTTTTTTGAAAGCAGATGCGAAATCACTAATTACAAAAAGAAATGGTTTGTTTTCGCGGAGCGAGGAGGGCAGTATTATTGCTGACGGCGTATTTTCGAGCATTGATGATATTTTGTTGACCTCTTTTTTCGACGCAGCTGGCGGCACTCTTGAATTTTCGAATGAACAAAAAAATATATTTCGTATACCAACCGGAACGGGCCTCCGTGAATTTCAATCCGGAGATTTATGTAATGGAAAAAAAGCAGAACTTCAGATATTGCATCATAGGATTGAAACATAAATAAAGCCCTGGTCTATTTATTCGCTAATCATGTGGAAATATTTTGATCACGTTTTAACAAATAATTATGGTAAAGTACCACCAGGGGATTGTTTTATATTTATTTTTGATTCCGAAGATGTTTTAAAGCGTCCGTGGCCATACTGTGCTTCTCATGAAGAAGCGTCAGCTACCGGAGAACTTATGTTGGAAAAATAACATCGATTCTTGATTAGTAGTCCCTAGGGGAATTTCGCCTCGCTCGCGGACCAGTCCGCTCGTTCGTTGTCGCGGTCAGCGTTCGAAGCTCCCCCGGAGCTTCGTCCGACGCTCGCTACGCCGACGCCCCACTGGCCGTCGGCTAAGCTCGCTTCCGACTAGTTCGATTCCCTCGACTTAGCAACTACATAAATAAAAGAGCATGCTTTGCATGCTCTTTTATTTACGTAGTCCTACGCTCTGAAATTTCTCAAAACTTTGACGGAATTATTGGGGAAATTG
>JAVHRV010000079.1:0-11132 GCA_036171815.1 Patescibacteria group bacterium | reverse complement strand
CGCGGCTTCGAGAGAGTCAACGGCGATCAAGTGATCGTACCGTTTAATAGCAACCCACTTTGGGCTGCTCTCATCAACCGTCCCGAAATCCCTTTTTTTGTAGAGACTCCAAAGCATGTCCATTTGAAGACCCATACTGTCAGTAGCTTGTGCCGCTTGAAAATCAGCGCGACTGTCAGCTACCTGATTAGCACGCTTTGTTAATGGCGCACGAGCGTCCAAAAACTGGAAGATAATTAAAAACATGAAAAACAATGTAAAAATTCTCCCCACCCATTTTGTTCTATTGTCAGTAACAACGTTCAAACCCGCCAAACTTCCGAAAAAGGCGGCGAAAGTTATCATTAATGACACTGGGCTTGCTGTAATTTCGCGAAACAGCCACCCAATAATGGCACCCGCAATGGCGCCACCAAGTGCGTATTTTACAATTGGACTAATTTTCTGATTCATCCTGAACTCCTTTTATTTAAAATTTTTTTATTACATCAATTACCTCGATACCCTGGCTGAATTAACGCGGACAGATTAATGTCTGCCAAACAACTCCCGGATCATCTGGAGTATCTCCAGGATGATCCATTTAAATATCTTTTTAAACCCTTCTTCGGCATCGATTCGACGCCTGATTTCACACCCGAGCTCGATCCAAACCAAGGTTATCTCAACCAATATTATGATAACCAACAGCCAGAATAACACTACTGGTAATGCTGATTTAACATCGACCGGGGTAATCGCATACCCAGAGTCGACGTGCTGAGCCAGCCTATTATAGAACTCTTCCTGTTGAGACAGGTGAGTCTCACCCGATCGGAAGGTATTGGGGCCGATTAAAGCCTCCTGAATTCCCGTGATTGCTAATATTACTATTAGTAAAGAAATCAACAAAAATATCACACCGATTACCTTTCTCATTTTCTGTTCCTTATTTTATTTTTTTATTTTTTTATTTACTTGTTAAATAACAACTTTTGCTAGACACACCTACTACTCATTGTTAAAAGTATTATATCACTTTTTTATAATTATGTCAATATATTGACAAAAATACTAATATAAATCAAATAAAATAAACTAAAAAATACCTAATAATAAACAAAAAATCGCTTCTTAAGCGATTCTTAGAACTTCTTGGACACAATATGGCCACAACTTTTGGCCAGAACAATGTAAGCGAAGAAGCGGGGAGAGGAATTAAATAGTTTTATAAACCCAACCAGGCTGCCAGGCTTTTTTATTCCGCCAATCTTCATTCAGAGCCTGCTCCCAGGTTTTTCCGTTTAACACTACTTCAAGGGCTAATTGGGGAGCTTTATGCGCCATTATGGCAATACATTTATTATCGTATTCTTTCTTTAAGTACTCAACAAAATCTCTTATTCTCGCTTCGACATCTTTTAAGCTCTCTCCGTTAGGAAAAGGCGTATTTATTTGATTATAATAGTTAACTAAATCTTCATCCGCCTGAGTCAAGTCGCCATAATTGCATTCTCTCAAGCGCTTATCTTGGATAATCGGGCAATAGCCATCAAAGCCTAAATTAGCGGAATCAACTGCTCTTTTCAAATCTGAACAAAACATCACTTCAAAATCTCTCTCTTTAATTTGGTCTTTTAGATCTTTTGCTTGTTTAATTCCTAATTCTGATAATTCCCCTCCCGCCCAACCAGTACATTTTCTGGTTTCATTATCAACTGTGGTTCCGTGGACGAAATAAATAATTTTTACGCTCATATTTTTTATAGGTCAATAAAAAATTTCATATTTATAGATTAATGATTATTGTTTCTCTGCCGCTTAATCTCAGAAATAATAATTGACGTCGCAACAGCGACATTCAACGAACTCGCCGAACCTTCCATAGGAATTTTAACCATAGTATCAGCCAGTTCCTTGTAACCTGCGCTTAATCCCCATTTTTCATTACCAGCTAGCAGGATAGTCGGCTGATTAAAATCATATTCGTAGATTGTCTTACTCCCTGATTCATCAGTACCAACGACCTGTAAATCAGGATATTTCTCGCGCAACTTACTGATCCAAGATTCTAATTCCTTTTGTGAAGGCAGGCGAACTATAGGCAAAGAAAATAACGATCCAGTCGTAGCACTAACAGTTTCCTGGTCATAGACGTCAGAAGCATGACCAGTAATTATTAAACCATCCACACCAAAAGAATCACAGGACCTGATTATCGTTCCAAGATTTCCGGGGCTAGCTGGACGGTCAAAAACAACCACTAGCAGATTACTAGAAATTTTAATCTTACTCAAATCATCTTTCGGCATCTCGGCTAAGGCAAGCAGTTCGGAAGCTTCCTCTTTATTGCTCAGTTGTTTTAACAGCTCAGCAGAAAGATCATAATGAATTTCCGCCGAAGAATTCTTTAGAATTTCTTTAGCCCAGTTAGATAAGCCACTGTCAGTTGAATAGAAAAAAGCTTTAATTTTCCAATTATATTTAAGAGCATTATTTATATTTCGAACGCCTTCAAAAATAAAACCATCTTTGTTTCTTTTTTCTCTGTTGGTCTTAAGCGCGTTCAAGAGCTGAAATTGCGCATTAGCTTTTACTATTTTTATAATTTTCATATAGCCTAAAAATTGGGTTTTTAATTTTTCTCTAGCTTTTGATTAACCATTTCACAAAAATCTGGTGTAAATCTATCATCTTGGCGGAGACTATCAAAATAGCTATTTAATCTACTGATTCCCTGGACGATAAAGGTTCCCGGGTTCTCTTCTATTTTATTATTATCATTAATAAACACTATCACTCTTCTAACCCTCACATCCGTTAAACCAATAGAGTACAAATAATGATTAAGAGATTTACAGTGATTCTTAAATTTATTACGCAAATCAAAATCACCATCCAATTTAGTTATCTGGCGTGTATGTCCCGATCCTTGTACTTTAACAACCTGATCTTTAAAGAATAACATTCGGTCGAAATAATTTTTGACTTCAATAGCGACTAGTCCTTTCTGGCCAACAACTAAAAAATCGATGTCGAAGCTACGATTAGGAATTTTGTAATTAAGATAGGCGGTATAACTATCATCCAAAATTTCTTTTAGTTTTGTTAAAACCTTAGCCTCGCCTTCATCCCCGGCGATTGCCTTCCCCTGTTCATTATCAGCGTGGTCAAAAAACATATTTATCCCTTTCAAAATCCATTTGCAAGCTATGTATGTTACTGCTCCCAGCATCATTGAAAATACCACAAGAAGAGCTATAGGATTAGCCCAATTCTGATCTTTTATTAAATTTCTGATGGAATAAGACAATAAAAAAATACCAACGGTCAGCAGAATAATGGCAAACGAATACCTTCTTACATCATATTCCTTAATCTTTTTTTGAGAAAAAGATTTTTCTTTTTTTATTACTTTCATAACAAATTTAATGAAAAATTATAAATCAATGGCTAAGGCGTAATCTCATCATCGATTGACTTTTCTTCTATCTGTGTTATATTATACACATACCTGCCCGAGGTTAATTCGGGATAACTCTCCACAAAAACCTGACTCTGTCAGGTTTTTGTTTTTTCTATTTTTGCTATATGTTTCTTTATATTCTGAGCGTTAATAACTAAATCGGCAGATTCTCTTAATTTAGTGGTAATATACCCACCTTTTACAATCACTACTTTTTTCCCCTTTTTTCGTAAAAAATTATTTAAATAAACAAAATCTGCATCACCAGAAAATATACAAAATGTATCATAATGATCAATCATTTTTATAGCATCTACTGAAATTTCTACATCAAAATTACATTTTCTAATTTCTACATAATTTTTACCATCTTCATCTGCTACGACATATTTAGAAGTTTCTGCTTCATCTAATTTAATATAATGTTTAATTTTTTGTAAATCTTTTGTAACCACGTCCCTTTTTCCAAATATTTTTCTCAGTACATATATAAAACTAAGGGATCCGGCATTTTTAGGATCCTCTCCATAATATACCCGAGTTCTTTCGCTAAAAAGATCAACAAATACTTTTAATTTTTGGAGGTCTACTGTTAATTTTTTATCATCGGCGATTAACTTATTATTCCAATCCTGTTCATCGTTTTCAAACCACTTATTTACATTAGAAAAATCCACAAAAGAAAAAATTCTTCCATACTCTGATGTAATTTCCAGCTCCCCACAAACAAATTGTTTTTTTAATTCTTGTAAATCCATACGTCAGCATTATATCATCGTACTCTTCATAATTAAAGCACCAAAAAAAACCGACCTATTAGATCGGTTTTTCCTGTGAGCCGTCGACCGGGATTGAACCACCAGGGCATGGTTTAAGAAAATTTAATAAATAATTGCCACAATGTAGTTATAGCAATATAAGCCGAGATGATATAGATGATATAAAGGATTAGAAATAAAAACCCCATCGCAATTGTTTAGCGATGGGGATTAATATTAAAAATTAAGATCCACTGGTATATTAAGCCAGTTTGAAATGCAGATCAGTATGAACTTAAGACGAAAATTTTCTTCTTTTAATTTACCTATATTACTTATCCCGCCATTCATACTAAAACTAAGATAAATACTGCTAAGAGTCCACCCGGCATATTTACATCTATGATCCGGGGCCTTTTCTTTTAAGTCTTTTATAACTAGAAACCAGTTATAGATATTATCCTCGCGCGATTGTAGAGCCCCATGATCAGACTCTACCCCGAACCACGGCTCGGCTTGAGTGCCAACAATGTTTATCTTACGAGATATTTTTGACAATTCAATCAATTTTCCTTTTATTTCCTCTAAATCCCTGGCTTGGGAAAAGGAAACCTTTAACTTAAATCCGACTAATCTCGTAGCAATTTCTTCTATCGGAGCTATATTCATCTCTTCTGGATTTACAAAGGGATTGTATTTACCTCCTTGCTCCTCTGATATTTCCAACAAACATTTCCAATCTCCCCACATAAAGGGGAAGGGCCATTTATTTTTGAGAAAACTGGAATCATAAATAATATTTTTCACTTTCTTATCTCCTTGCTTGATGTTTATAAATTCGCTAGGGAAATCTCTAGCTAAGATTGCCGCATTTCTAAGACTCGCGGCTAATTGATTCTCAAACCCGAGAATCTCACTAAACTTTTTAATTATACCCACTAACGAATTGGAATTAAGTACTCTTACTCTATTTATCAATTCAACATAAAATGAATCGCTAAGAGCTAAAGCAGCTTTCTGACGTATTACTTCTACCTGGTTCATACTCGAACCTCCTTTATTTAATGATTAATATGGAACCACACACTCGTGGATTTTTTAACGTGCTATTTTAACTAAAAAACATACCATTTGGGTATATTTTTGTCAACTTTTGGAAAGTCAATTATCATGAACCAGCTTACATTATTTTCCCTTTATTTATAAACAAAAAACCACCTCTAAGGTGGTTTTCCAAAACTGAGCCGTTGACCGGGATTGAACCGGTGACCTTCTCCTTACCATGGAGATGCTCTACCAGCTGAGCTACAACGGCAGCTGTCAGAAGCACATTTTATCGCTTCGGTAATTTCTGTGGCAAAAACGAACTAACGTTCATTTTTGCTTAACGAAATTACAGGCGCTCTCAAATGTGTTTCTGACTATAATTTACAAACTATTAATCTTCCCCTCCCACTCTTTCAACTTCTGATTTTCCGGATTAACCGCCGCGAGTCTAGTTAGAAAAGCCTGCGCTAATTCTTTATCTTTTTTTATTATACTTAAATCTAAAATTAAATCAAGGTAACGAGGACTATTTGGTTCCTGTTCGAGCGCTTCGTGCATATTTTCTAGAGCCTCTTCGAGATTGTCGCTTTCTTTTTCAACACTCGCTAAACAAAAATACAGTTCTGATACTTTAACGTCGCTAGCATCGCCTAAATCGGATTTATTCTGACGAGCTAGCTTCAGGGCGTAGTCGAACGTCTGACGAGCTTCGACTAGTTTTTTCTGTTTATAATATAAATTGCCGAGAGCGAAAAAAGCGGCCAAATTCTTTTGATCAAGACTAATTACCTCAACTAACTTTTCTTCCGCGCCGGCCTCGTTTTCTTTTTTAAGAGCTTCCTGAGCGGCTAACAATAAACTTTTTATTTTTTTCTGTTTCTCGAGCCAAGGTAATTTTAAATTGGCTTGATAACTATTTTTAAGCTTTTTGAGCTGCCCCTGACGTAATTTCAAAAAAGAATTAAGACGTCTTATCGAATATAACCAAATTCGACTAAAAAAACCACTCCAACGAGCCAAATCCCGTTCGACTCGCGCTTTCATTATTTCTTCTTTAAATTTCGCTTCTTTCTCGCCGGGGATATTAACGACGTCAAGAAGCGAGAGGGCCGGAAATTTTCTAATGACAATAAAAAGAATAACGAGTAAAGCGACACTAAATAAAATGATCGAGATAATTACGAGCATATTTTGATGAATTCTTCTTTAAGCGCCGCGCCACCCACAAGCAGTCCGTCAACGTCTTTTTCTTTTAAAAACTGCTGAGAGTTTTCGAAGTTAACGCTACCGCCATACAAAACTCGAATATTTTTTTTCAAAATTTTAGCGGCTTGCTGCTTAATAAAAAGATTAATAACTTGGGCCTCTAAAGGAATAATCGCCTGACCGGTACCGATCGCCCAAAGCGATTCATAAGCCACGACTAAATCAGTGGGCTTATTAATTTTAACTCCTTTTAAGCTATGGCGCAGCTGTTCGCTGATATAACTTTTAGCCTCGCCTTGTTCTTTCGCTGCCAATTTTTCACCGACACATAGAATCGGCACTAATTTATTTTCTAACGCGGCTTTAATTTTACCATTAACTATCTGGCTACTTTCGTGTAACTGCTCGCGCCGTTCGCTATGGCCTAAAATAACATATTTCACGCCCTGCGCTTTTAAATTAAGCGGCGAAACCTCGCCAGTATAAGCGCCTAGATTATTAATAGCGCTGTCTTGGGCGCCTAACTGTAATTGGCTATTCTTTAAAACTCCGGCGACCGCGGCTAAGGACAGGTAGTCAGGACAAATCACTAATTCGTTTTTTCGACTCTTAATTTTCTGCTTCATTTTTTTAGCTAAAGACAAGCTATCATTATAATTAAGCTGCATCTTCCAATTAGCGACAATTAATTTTTTCATAGTTCGGTTATAAAACTCAGAGAGATATTTTCTGCGCTTTATATGATATTGACTTTTAATGATTTGGCCCATTCTATCGTTTTCCTAATCCCTTCCGCCAGGCTAACTTCCGGCTCCCAGCCTAAAATATCTTTCGCTCGCTGATAGCTCAAACAACTTCTTCGCTGTTCGCCCGGTTTCGCCGGCGAGCCGATAACCGTCATTTCTTGGCCTAACGCTTTTTCTATCTCCTGCCGCACGACGAGAAGATTAGTCTCGAGACCTGAACCAATATTTATTTCTCCCGGAAAATTAATATTTTTAGCTAAACAAAAAGCGCAAACTACGTCGCTGACATAAACGAAGTCACGCGTCTGTCGTCCGTCGCCATATTGCTGACTGGCTAGTCCTTGCACGGCCTGATCAATAAAAATCGCGATGACTCCCGCCTCGCCGCCCTTAAACTGACGCGGGCCGAAAACATTAGCGAAACGTAAAACCGTATAATCTAAACCATAAACTTTATAATAACAATGCAAGTATTTTTCAAAAGCCAATTTATGGATACCGTAAAAAGAAACCGGGTAAGTCGGCGCTAACTCCGACGTCGGGATTTCCGCGGCGTCGCCATAAATCGCGCCGCCCGTAGAAGCAAAAATTATTTTTTTAACGCGGGCTAAACGACAATTCTCTAAAATATTCAACCCGCCTAAAAGATTAACCTGATTATCATAAGCCGGATTAACCATTGATCGCGCGACTTCGATTTGAGCGGCTAAGTGATAAACATATTCTGGTTTTTCGCTTTGAAAAATTTTAGCTACTTCTAAAGAGCCGATATCAACCTGATAAAATTTGGCCGCCGGATTTAAATAATCTTTCCGACCCGAAGACAGGTCATCAATTATAATAACTTCGTTCCCTTCAATAATTAATTTATCGACTAAGGTCGAACCGATAAACCCCGCCCCGCCGGTCACTAAAATTTTAGACATATACAATATAATAACACGATTTTTGTTTTAAAAAAAGGTGGCTAATCCCCAGTCTATTTAGCTTGCCAAAGACTATTTTTTTTGCTAAAATAATACTAGATAATATGATTAAAAACCGAACGAAAATACCCTTAAATACGGGAATTTTTTGTTTTAATGTTGAATGAATATGAGTAAAGATGAAAATAAAAAAAGTAACTACGGCGCCGATCAAATTACTGTTCTGGAAGGTTTAGATCCGGTCAGAAAACGTCCCGGCATGTATATCGGCTCGACCTCGGCCGCTGGTCTACATCATTTGATCTGGGAAGTAGTTGATAATTGCATTGACGAAGCGATGGCCGGTTATGCGACCGAAATTTCGGTTGCCCTGCTGCCGGACGGACTAGTCGAAGTAATCGATAACGGCCGCGGTATCCCGGTCGATAAACATAAAGTTACCGGCGTATCGGCTCTGGAAACGGTCCTAACAAAACTTCATGCCGGCGGTAAATTCGGAGGCGAAGGCTATAAAGTTTCTGGCGGTTTGCACGGCGTCGGCGTTTCCGTCGTTAATGCTTTGAGTGAATACCTTAAGGCCGAAGTAAAACGCGATGGAAAGACCTGGATGCAGGAATATAAAATCGGTAAACCATTAAAGCCCGCTAAACCGGTCGGACCGGCTAAAGGGACCGGCACAACAATAACTTTTAAAGCCGATAGAACGATATTTACCGAACTGGAATATAGCTGGGGTAAAGTTTTAGACCGTCTGAGACAGCAGGCCTATTTAACTAAAGGTATCACTATTAAAATCTTTGATCAGCGTGCTGGCCATCGCGCCAAAAACTATAAATTTCATTTCGAAGGCGGAATAAAATCTTACGTTAAATCTTTACACCGTAATAAAACCGTCAAAAACGAAACGGTTTTTTACGTGGATAAAGATACTAATAACTGTAAAGTCGAGGTTGCCCTACAATATAATGATGAATATAATGAAACTGTTTTAACTTTCGCTAATAATATTCATAACCCCGAAGGCGGAACACATCTAGTCGGCTTTCGGACGGCCTTAACTCGCGTTTTGAATAACTATGCCCGTAATAAAAATATTCTTAAAGAAAAACAGGAAAACTTAACCGGTGATGACGTTCGCGAAGGTCTAACCGCGATTATTAGCGTTAAGCTGCCGGAACCGCAATTTGAAGGCCAAACCAAAGGCAAACTCGGTAACGCGGAAATGAAAGGCTATGTCGAAAGTATTTTCGGCGAAAGTTTTAATACTTTTTTAGAAGAACATCCTAAAGAAGCCGAGGCGATAGTTGGTAAGTGTCTTCTATCGGCTCAAGCCCGTCTCGCGGCGCGAACAGCGCGCGCAACAATTCTGCGTAAAGGAGCGCTGGAGGGGATGACCCTGCCTGGAAAATTAGCCGACTGCTCGAGCCGCCATCCCGAAGAATGTGAATTATATATTGTCGAAGGAGACTCGGCCGGTGGCAGTGCTAAGCAGGGACGAAACCGCCGCTTCCAAGCGATCCTGCCCTTACGCGGGAAAATTTTAAATGTCGAAAGGGCGCGGCTCGATAAAATGCTCGCTAATAATGAAATCAAAAATCTCGTTATCGCCTTGGGGACTAATATCGACGATCAATTCGACTTAGAGAAATTACGTTATCACCGCATCATTATCATGACTGATGCCGATGTCGACGGCGCCCACATTCGAACCTTATTATTAACTTTATTCTTCCGCCATTTTACCCCGCTAGTGACCGGCGGCCACATGTATATTGCGCAACCACCTTTATATCAGCTTAAAAAAGGAGCGACCATCCGCTATGCTTATAATGATGAAGAAAAAAATAAAATTATTATTGAGCTCGGCGGCAGTCTAGAAGAAACCATTGAAGTTGGCGAAGAAAATGATGAGGGAGAAAAAGAAGAAATTATCGCGGCGAGTGAATTAGAAGAAGCGACCGGCGCTAAAGGCAAAAATAAAAAAAGCGCCGAAGAAGCGACTAAAAAATCGACTAAAATATCTATCCAGCGTTATAAAGGTTTAGGAGAAATGAACCCCGGACAATTATGGGAAACGACTATGGACCCCGAACGCCGAATAGTTAAACAGGTAACGGTCGAGGACGCGGCTAAAGCCGACCAGATTTTTGATATGCTCATGGGCGACAATGTCGCCCCGCGTAAAAACTTTATCCAGACTCATGCTCAAAAAGTAGAAAACTTGGATATCTAAAAATAACCAATCTTAATTACTAAGCGCTCAATTCTCCAGCCAACAAAATATGTATATTTATCTTCTCGCGCCGATAATCGCCTTTACTTTCGCTCAAGGGTTAAAAATATTATTAAAATCCTGGCATCATAAAATTACCTGGCGAGATGTCGTCGCTTATTCGGATATGCCCTCTGGCCATACGGCCGTCGTTACCTCTTTAGTCGCCATTCTCGGGCTTAAACTAGGCCTAGAGTCACCGGTCTTCGCGGTCGCTTTTGTATTCGCTTCAATAGTCATTACCGACGCTATCGGGCTCCGTAATTATTTAGGCCAACACGGAAAAACTCTTAATATCTTAGTTAAAGATTTAAAAGAAGACGAATTTTTAGATAATAGCTATCCCAAATTATTAGAACATATCGGGCACACTCCTTTACAAGTCGTTATCGGAACGATCATCGGTCTCGCGACCAGCGTCATCGGTTACTTACTGTTCTAATAAACTTTGGCCCGTCATCCCCGCCGGTTTTGGTAAATTCAAAATCTGTAAAATAGTCGGAGTCAGATCCGCCAAGGTTCCCGCGGGAGTAAGTAAACTTAAATCGTTATTCAAAGGGTCAGCCAAACCAATGGTCTGGCCCTTAAAGTTTTGGCTGATGATAAAAAATGGCACGGGATTACTCGTTAAATCATAATCTCCTAAACCAGTACCCGGGTGATACATATGCTCGACGTTGCCGCCAGCGGCGGCCATAACCAGCCCCTGGGCGATGACGTAGGCGGAGAGGG
>JAVHRV010000078.1:0-11461 GCA_036171815.1 Patescibacteria group bacterium | reverse complement strand
CAAAAGTTGACGGTTTTGAAATAATTAAAAAGATGAAAGCAGATACGGAATTAAGCGAGAAACAGATTTTCATTTTTACTGATGTCAGCGATCAAGATAGCCGCCAGCGGAGTTTAGATTTAGGGGCTGATTTTTTATTTTTAAAAGATGAGTTCGACACTTTTGAATTTGCGGAAAAAGTGAAGAAAATTGTGGCTAATCAAGAGAAAGTCGCGGGGGACGATGAAGACCGCGATTATGAAGAATAGTTAGAAGCGAGGTTGACCAGTGGCGCTAAAAATACTAAGATAGATTAGTAAAGCCTATGTTTATTAAACGAATCGGGATTGATCTCGGAACAACTTATACTTTAATTTATGTCCCTCGTCGGGGCATTGTTATTAACGAACCGAGCGTCGTCGCGGTTTCTATTGCTGATAAAAAAATTTTAGCGGTTGGTAATGAAGCAAAAGATATGATCGGACGGACGCCGGATACGATTAAGGCGGTCCGTCCTTTAAAAGACGGAGTGATCGCTGACTATCGGGCGACAGAAGCGATGATCCGTTATTTTGTGAATAAAACTTTAGGGGGTATTCGACTTTTTCGACCGGAAGTGATGGTCGCGGTTCCCGCCGGGATTTCTTCAACGGAACGACGAGCGGTTATTGAAGCGACTATTGCGGCCGGCGCCAAGGCGGCTTATATTATCAAAGAACCGGTCGCCGCCGCGATTGGTGCGGATATTCCGATTGGTTCCGCGACTGGACATATGGTCATTGACATCGGCGGCGGTACGGCGGAAATGGCGGTTATTTCCTTAGGCGGTATTGTCGCTTCGACCTCGGTTAGAATTGGCGGTAATAAATTCGATGCGTCTATTTTAGAGCATGTCCGCAAAAAATATAATTTAGCGATTGGTGAGAGAACCGCTGAAGAAATAAAGATTAATATTGGCTCCGCTTTATATATGGAAGATAAATTATATTTAGAAGTGCGGGGTCGGGATATTGTCACTGGACTGCCGCGCAGTATTACCGTCTCCAGCGACGATGTGACGGAAGCTATTCAGGGAGAATTAGAGGCAATTATTTCTGTGGCGAAGAAAGTCCTTCAGAAAACGCCGCCGGAATTGTCCGCTGATATTATGGATAAAGGTATCGTGCTAACAGGCGGGAGTTCTCTTTTACGTAATATTGATCAATTAATCGCTCGGACGACAGGCGTTTCCGCTTATGTCGCCGATGACGCGATGCTTTGTGTCGCCAAGGGGACGGGGATCGCCTTAGATAACCTCGATTCTTATAAGCGTAGTATTTTAGCGACTAAATAATCGGCCGGCTTAAGTTTGTCGGCTTTTTGTTAATGATATGATTATTGGCATTGATGCTTCACGCGCCAATCTCAGACATAAGACCGGTACGGAATGGTACTCTTTTTATCTTATTAAAAATTTAGCGGAAATTGATAAAGTAAATATTTATTGGTTATATTTAAATCAGCCACCACGGGAAGATTTAATTGCCGCGGTTAAAAATAATTCTAATTTTTCTTTTAAATTATTGAATTGGCCGTTTTTTACTTTTTGGACTTTAGGCCGTTTGACTCTGGAAATGTTGTACCATCGGCCGGATGTTTTATTTATCCCGGCGCATGCTTTACCGTTATTTGGACCGCGTAAAACAGTCAACACCATTCATGATTTAGCTTTTATCAGAGAAAAAAATTTATATCATTCTTTTAAAGTTAAGACTCATAGTCAATTTTTCAGTCGCGTCATAAGTTTTTTTGTTCGACTAATTACTTTAGGACGCTATCGTTCGGAGTCATTAGATTATTTGTACTGGTCTACTAATTTTGCCCTGCATCATGCTAAAAAAATTATCGCTGTTTCGCAGAGCACGCGGCGGGAAATACTAAGTCAATACCCGAAGACGCCCGCTGATAAAATTGTTACGGTTTTAAATGGTTATTCTAATGATTTGTTTAAAAAAATCGATAATCCCGAAAAAACTCAGGCCGTTTTAGAAAAATATGGTTTTGATGAACCTTACTTCCTATATATTGGACGTCTGGAAAAGAAGAAGAACACGGTTAAATTAATCGAGGCTTTCGCTCTTTTAAAGGAAAAGTATCCGCAAATTAAGGAAAAATTAATTTTAATTGGTTGCGCCGGTTTTGGTTATGACCAAGTATCTTATACTATTCATGAATTTGATGTGTCGCGCCAAGTTCTGATGCCTGGCTGGGTAGCGGAGGAAGATCTGCCTTATATTTTAAATCGAGCCAGCGCTTTTGTTTTTCCTTCGAAATATGAAGGTTTTGGTATCCCGGTTTTACAAGCTCTAGCTTGTGGAGTGCCAACCGTGGTTTCCGATATTCCCGTGTTACGCGAAATCGGCTCAGACGCGGTCTTGTATTTTGATCCTAATGACAAGAAATCAATGGCCGAATCTTTAGCGGAGATTATTTTAAATCAAGAATTAAGAGAAAAATTAATAGTCAGAGGACTAGAAATTTCTCAACAATATAGTTGGCGCCGCTGCGCCTCAGAGACTCTGGAAGTTATTAAGGCTTTATAAGATAAATCTCTTTGGAAAAAAAGAGCGGATGTGATATTATAGAGATGTAATATGAAGAAAATATTGGCATCTTTTTTTATTTTATTATTTTTTGTGGCGAGCGCCGCCGCGGCTTCTTTAATTCCCAACGATACTTATTATAATAATCAGTGGTATTTAGGTAAAATTAAGGCCGATAGTGCTTGGAGTAAGATTTCCGCTAGTCCGGATATCTCTATCGCCGTCATCGATGGCGGAGTGCAAATTTACCATCGGGATTTGCGGGATAATATTTGGCGCAGTAGTCGCGAGATAGCGAGTAACGGAATCGATGATGATCATAATGGTTTTATCGATGATGTTAACGGTTGGGATTTTGTCAATAATGTGCCCGATCCGGCGCCTAAATTTATGTCCGGCTGGACCGAGGCGGGCGTATCACACGGAACTATGGTTACGGGAGTGATTGCCGCGCGCGGTAATAATCGAGAGGGTATCACCGGCCTGACCTGGGCAGCTAAAATTATGCCGCTTAAGGCTCTTAATGATAAAGGGGAAGGACGGACTAGTGATGTGGTTAGAGCGATTGACTATGCTATTAATAATGGAGCAGATATTATTAATTTGAGTTTCGTTTCTTTAAATTATAATGCCAGTTTACAAGAAGCCATTACCCGCGCCTATCAGGCGGGAGTAATCGTGGTCGCGGCCGCCGGCAATGAACAAAGCGGCGGTGAAGGTTATAATACCGATAAGACTCCTATTTATCCGGCTTGTTATGACGGGAGCGCCGGAGAAAATATGGTTATTGGTGTCGCCGCCACGGATGCTTTAGACCAAAAGACTAAGTTTTCTAGTTATGGGGCGCGTTGTGTTGACTTGGTCGCGCCCGGTATTAGTTTTTTCAGTACAATTAGTGCCGGGAGTGTAAAAAATGATCCGAATCGAATTTATGATGGTTATTGGTCGGGGACTTCGATGGCCGCTCCTTTAGTGTCGGCGACTTTAGCTTTAATTGAACAAGCTGATCCCGCTTTAAGTCCGAAAGAGGCGGTTAATATATTATTAGCCTCGACTGATAATGTAAGCCGTTTGAATCCAGCCTATTTAGGCCAGCTTGGTTTAGGACGTTTGAATGTTAATCGGGCGATTGAGATGACTAAGGAGAAATTATATCGGCAAGTTGGACATTTAATAATTATTCCTGCTCGTGGTAATAAGGAGGCGAAACTAACCGTCGCTAACGGCGATTTGGTTAATAATTTATCCAGTTCTAATTTCAAGAGTGGCTCTAATCCGGTAGCGGGCGATGTTAATAATGATGGGACGGAAGAATTTGTAATTGGCGCCGGCGCCGGTTCGGAACCGCAGATTAAAATACTCGATGTTAATGGGAAATTATTAGAACAATTTTTAGCTTTTGATAAGAAATTCCGCGGCGGCGTGACGCTCGCCCTCGGCGATCTTGATGGTAACGGTAGTCAAGAAATTATTGCGGCGCAAGCGTCTTTAGGGACTGGACAAATACGAGTTTTTGATAACCATGGTAAGTTAAAAAAACAATTTTTGGTCGATAATAAATATTGGCGCGGCGGTCTTAATTTAGCCGCCGGCGATTTAGAGGGGAGCGGTCGCGCTTCAATCGTTGTCGGTTACGGGGCGGGGAAAGAACCGCTCGTAAAAATTTTTAAATCGGATGGTCGTCTGCTCAGCAGTTTTTATGCTTACGAAAAAAAGTTTCGCGGTGGCGTGAGATTAGCACTGGCTAATTTGTATGGCCGGAAAGCGCATAACCGCCTGAATATTATTGTGGCGCCGGGTCCTGGCCGCGAACCCCTTTTGAAAATTTTTGACTATAGTAGTTTGAAAAAAGAATTTTTAGTTTATGGAGAAAATTGGCAGGGCGGGGTCAGCCTCGCCGCCGGTGATTTAAATAATGACGGTATAGCGGAAATTGCGCTGGGCGCTTTACCAGGCGCCGCGCCACATGTTCGAGTTTTTAGCGGCCAAGGCGATTTATTAGAGTCTTTCTATACTTGGGAGGAAGGTTTTAATGGTGGGGTAAATGTTGGTATAATAGAGATAAATAATTAATTATATGTCTAAACAAGTCATCTTTGATAAAAAAAACATTCTAGTGGCCGGGGGGGCGGGGTTTATTGGCTCGCATTTATGCGATGAATTACTTAAGACTAATAAAGTTATTTGTGTCGATAATTTTATTTCGGGGAGCGAACGGAACATTGATCATTTGTTATCTAATCCAGATTTTATTTTTATTAATCATGACTTGGCTCAGCCGCTCGATTTAGAAAAATTAGACGAGTTGAAAAAATTTAAAATTGAATTCCAAGGTTTACAGGAAATCTATAATTTAGCTTGTCCGATGTCGACGCGCCATTTTTTAGACAATCGTTTGGCTACGCTGACCGCCAATTCTCATGTCGTTAAAAATCTTTTAGATTTAGCGGTTAAATATAATTCCCAATTTTTACAATTTTCTTCCTCGGTGGTTTATGGCTTGCGGAGTACAGACCAAGCTAACCTTAAAGCTAAGGAGAGTGATTGGGGCTCCATTAATCAACTATCAGAACGGAGCGCGTACGACGAAGGGAAGCGTTTTGCCGAAACGCTAGTGAGTAATTACCGGGCAATTTACAATATTGACGCCCGTATTGCTCGAGTATTTCGTGTTTATGGCCCGCGGATGAAAGACGAGGATGATCAAATGATTCCAGATTTTATTTCTGCCGCTCTAGAAAATAAGGAGATAGTGATAAGCGGCGACGCTAATTTTTCTTCTTCTTTTTGTTATATCGATGATATTATCGACGCGACTCTTAAATTTATGAGTTCAGAATTAACCGGGCCGGTCAATATTGGTTCTGATGTTGATGTTAATTTAACGGAGTTAGTAAAAATAATTATCAGAGAAACCGGATCAGAGTCAACCATTGTTTATTCTGATAGCAAATTATTTTTCTCAGAATTAGTTTTACCGGACATTTATTTTATTAAAAATGAACTTGGCTGGATGCCGGTAGTAACTCTCGAAAATGGTTTGAAGAAGACAATTTTTGATATTAAAGCTAATAAAAAATTACAGAATTTTAACAGCTAAATCCTTCTAACTTTCTAGACCTTTTTAACTTTCTGGTTATCTAAAAAACCCGCTGACTCAACCAGCGGGCTTTTTATTTTTTTTATGATAAATTATTTAACTTATTAATTAGATCAGAGGCATCGCCCGCCCGGAATAAAATGTCACTGGCCGTGAGCATTTCCGGGATGCCGCCGATATCGGCGGCGATGACCGGAAGGCGCAGCGATTGAGCTTCATAGATAACGCGCGGGGAATTCTCATAGCAGAGCGAAGGCACGATTAAATAATCACTATGGGACATGATTTCGTGGATAGCGGGAGCGGCCTGACGTCCGAGGAAGCGGATATTTTTATGAGGAGCGGCCGCTTCTTGAGCGGACGAGAGTTGAGTACCGTTACCGATAATAGTTAGGAGAAAATTGGGCTTATTAAGATTTTTAAAAACATTAATTAAGAAAAAGACGCCTTTGTGATTTTCTATTTGTCCGACGAATAAAAATTTTTTGATTGGCGAACTAGCGATTGAGACAGTGGTTAGCGTGCCCACCGGTTTAGCTTTCTGGTTGGTTAAAATTTTAGCCGCCGGTTGAGGAGATTTTTCTGGCCGCCAGGGGCTGATTTTAGTCGCGGAATTAGGAAAGAATTTATGTTGTTGATGTAGTTTAAGAAGCCAGGCCGAGGGAGAAACGATTTGGTCGGGAGAGCCGATTAGCCCGCGCGTAATCGTTTGATAAACTTTAGCGGCGGGGTTGTTTACTTTATTTTCCTGGCCTAAAAGCATCAGGCCGGAAGGATGAAGGAGTTGGATGTCGTGTAGAACATGTTCGTGTCTAGCTTTTTGTCGTCTAATCGCGATGGGCGTTAAATAACCTAGTCCCATTAGATTATGGGTAACTATGAGGTCGGGTTTTTCGGTTTTGAGAATTTTTCTTAGTCGGCGATATTTCCAGAAAGAGAGGATATTGCCGATTTGCCAGACGGCTCTATATAGTAAGCCGTGTCGACTTAGGTTATAAAAATCAGAGTTTAAATAGTAAGAGCGTGGTTCACTAGTGGGAATAATTTCTTCCGGTTTATTCTTATTTCTAGTGCTAACCATAAAAAGATCGTGGCCCTGAGACTGTAACTCTTGGGCTTGAGCTTTAACGACGGCTTCCGCGCCGCCGCGGCTATCTGACCCCGATAGGTTATGGATTAGACCGATTTTCATAAAATATTTGTTTTAATCTAGATTTGATATTTTTTTCATCGTACTTATTTTCGGCGAGCGATCGAGCGGCTCGAGCCATCGCCAGTCGTTTATCTTCATGGTCTAAGATAAATTTTAATTTATTTTGTAAATCTTGAGTACTCCCCGCTTTAATTAGTAGACCTTCTTGTGAGTCGTTGAAGACGCGGCGAACACCGGGGAGGTCAGAGGCTAAAACGGGCACGCCACAAGCTAAAGCCTCAATTAGAACTAAGCCGAAAGCTTCATTGTTATTTATTGAGGGTAGAATTAAAAGATCGGCCGTTTGATAAGTCCGGATCAAATCGCCATCGCTTAATTTCCCTCGGAAGGAGATTTGCTTATTAATTCCTAGGGCTAAAGATAAGGCCTCATAACCTGGTTGTAAATCGCCCGTCCCGACAATATCGAGCCGCCAGTCAGATCGGGCTAAGTTCGCGAGCGATTTTAGTAGAATAGGGACTCCTTTAAAATAATGAGCTTGATCGAGACCGCCCACAAAAAGTAATTGTCGTCGGCCCCTTTTAATAAATTTATTATTTATAAAATCGACTATTTCTTTAGCATAAGTTAGCCCCGGATGACCCAGCGCTTCGTTCGATTTAGGTTTATAGGTTTTTAAATCTAGACCGAAAGGAATTTCTTGGAATTTAGAGGAGTGATTTTTATAATAATTTTTAATTGAACTACTGGCGACATAATCAAGGCTGGCGCTAATAATGGTTTCGGCTTGATTAAATAGCTGGTCGCGAATAATGAGACTAGGTAGACTCAACAAGCGGTTAATCCAGCGGTCGCTTTTAACGTCCATATGATAATGGATGACGAGTTTAGGACGACGAAAAAATAATTTAAATAGCCAAATGATTTCGGCCGTGCCAAAAAAAGGATAATGTAGATAAATATAATCGAAGCTGCGAAGACGCCAGAGTAGTTGCGGCAAAAAAGCGCCATGGCCGTAATGCAGCCAGGGTTTCAAAGTGAAAGGCGAGAAATTAAGTATTTCGTAATCTTCCGCCAGGATTTTGTCTTCGCGGTAAGCGCTCGTCGCCATGCCGCTCGCATTAGGCGGATAGGTGCAAACAACCGAAGCTATTTTCATACTTATTTTTTATTATCTAAAGCAACGTGGCGGGTCATAGTCGTTAAATCAGAATCAAGTTTCGCTAATTTTAATCTTAATTTAAAGACTAAATAGAAAAGCGCTATGACGGCTAAATAGATTAAGAAATTGATGCCACTGCCGGAAAAGCCTAGCCAGTTAACTAGGCGGTCGATTTGTTTAATTAAAATTATGGCCGCCGCCCCGCTCAGCCAAAAGATTAACCAAACCGCGAATTCTTTATTATTAATTTCTTGGTTATTTTTTTCCTTGATCAAACGGGAAATAAAATAAATAATAATTAACAGGGCAATGATTTGTTGTAACATATTACTTAATTAACTTATTGATTAGGAGGTCATGGATAATTCGGAAACCGCCGCTTAGTTTTTGCCCGAAATCTTTGTAGATAACCGTAATCGGAATTTCTACTACTCGTAACTTATTTTGAAAAGCCTTAATTTGTATTTCGCTAGCGTGGGCCATCCCTTGGTTGTTTATCGTAATAGTTTTTAGAGCCGCCCGGCTTAAAGCGCGTAAACCACTTTGGGGGTCGCTTAATTTTAGGCCTAAAAAGAAACGAGTAAAAAATTTAGCGAGCGGCATGATGATATATCTTTTACCAAAAGGGAAGGCCGTTTTTTTACTTAAAAAACGTGAGCCAAAAACTATATCAGCTTGGTTTTTTAAAATTGGCTCAATCAGTTCGGGAATCTCGGTGGCTAAGAATTGGCCGTCGGCATCGAAATGAATAACTAAATCCGCGCCATTTTTAAGAGCGTAATTATCTCCCGTCTCTAGCGCCGCCCCCTGGCCGCGGTTAATTGGATGTTTAATAATAATAGCGCCCGACTGGGCCGCTAATTGAGCAGTCGAGTCTGTTGAACCATCGTCGACAACAATAATCTCATTAACATAGGGGCGAAGGCTGCTAATTACTGTCGTAATATTTTTTTCTTCATTAAGGGCCGGTAGTACGCAACTTATTTTCATAATAATCCTTCTTTTATTTTTTGATTTTTATCATCTTCCCAGGATCGGAAGCCTTCTTTAAGGGCAGTTTTTTTTAGCTTGTCTAAAAATTTTTGATTGTTTAATTCTGGTTTGGTTAAGATAATATTTTTCAGAGTTGGCGATAATTTAAATAATTCAAAAAGGCCAATTAGCTGTCGGTGGTTAGAATTATTTATTTTTGGTTGACGACTTAATTTCGCTAAGCGTTGATTGATGATTAATTTTAGACTATCTAATTTTAACCGAGCCGGCAGATTAATTTGCCATACTTTTTGAAGAGCTTCCCAGGAATTATCCGCGGTTAGCGAGCCAATAACTAGCCGGCCGCTTGCCGCCGCTCGTAGCGCGCCTTTAAGTAGGGCGGGTTGATCGAGATTATCAATCAAGAGGCAGTCAGAATCCTGGCGCAGTATTCTTTCTAAATTTTCCGGGCGAGCCGACATCGTGCTTACTCCCGGTAGCTTATAAGGCGGATGATCTTCTAGAGAGTAGATACTTAGATCACTACTATTTAAATAAAGAAGGAGCGCCCGCAGGGTTGAGCTTTTCCCTTGGGCGGGCGGGGAACTAATAATAATTAAGCCGGATTTTTTTTGGCAGCTTAATTTTAAATTTTTTAAGTCAGCCCGGGATAGCCCTAATTGTTCTAAGCGCCATAATTCTAACGACGGTTTGATAATATTAATGATGATTTTTTCGCGCTTATTGTCCGGTAGGACGCTAAGGCGATAGTTTAAGTGATCCAGTGATCTTTTAATTTTTCCTCTTTTTTCAGTCATTAATTCCCCCGGACTGATCGCCAGTATTTTTTGAAGATTAATAAAAAATTCTTGTTCCAATTTTTTTGGTAAGAGGAAACGGCGGCTGGTACCATTTTTTTGGTAACCGTCGATAATGATATTTTTTTCAGCCGCGCTTATCACTAGCTTATCCAGATTAGTTTTTTGAGCGTAAGTGCAGAGATTATTAAAAATTTTTCTATTCATAGCCTTATTATAGCATGGTTTTGTATTATTTAAAAATATGATAAACTTAAATTAAATCAATAATTTGGTTATTTTTTATGGTTTACTCTAATTTTTATGATCGTTTCTACCGCGCCCGTCGTGCTAGCGCTAAGGCTTTTTTAGCCCTTTGGTATTTTTTGCCTAGTCGTTTCTATTTTTTAGCGTCTGGTTTATTCAATATTTTAGCGTGGGCTGAAGCCGCTTTTATTCGTCATAGTTTAAGTGGCGATCTTTTAGTGCTCCATTATAATGTTGATTCGGGCATTGATTTAGTAGGCGATCCGACCCAAATTTTTTGGTATCCGACTTTTGGCTTAGTGATTTTAATTATAAATTATTCCCTCGCCGCGGCCTACTCGAAACAGCCAAATTTTCGGTTTGGCGCTCATTTGCTTCTGGCGACTACCTTGATTTTTTCTGGTCTGTTAAATTTAGTCTTAATGTTTGTTTATCTGGTTAATTTTAAGTAGTTTAGTTTATTATGACAGAATTTTATATTATTAAAATCTTATTCTTTTCGGTTTTAGCTTTTATTTTCTCGATGTCTCTGGCACCCGCCTTGACTCACTATTTGTATAAATATAAATTAGGCAAACAAATTCGTAATAGCGGCGAGACGCCGATTTTTAGTCAACTCCATGCCCATAAGGTCGGTACCCCGACTATGGGGGGAATTTTAATCTGGGGAACGCTTTTGATTTTTATCGTCTCCTTCGCTTTATTAGAAAAATTTTTTTCTTGGAATATTTTAGCTCATCTTAATTTTTTTTCTCGGTCGGAAACTTTACTCCCTCTCGCCGCCTTAATTATTAGCGCGCTGATTGGTTTATTCGACGATTGGTTGGACGTGCGCGGTAAAGGAGCGCTCGGTGGCGGCGGCTTGAAGTTACGTCATCGTCTTTTAATTTATACTTTAATTGCGATCGTGGGCGCGCTATGGTTTTATTATAAATTAGATTGGACGGTTTTTCATGTACCCTTTTTAGGTAATTTTGAAATCGGAGTCTGGTATATACCAATTTTTATTTTTATGATTGTTGCGACCTCTTTTTCTGTTAATGAAAGCGATGGTTTAGATGGACTGGCGGGCGGGACTTTATTAGTTGCTTTTGTGGCTTATAGCGTCATTGCTTTTTCTTTAGGGCGCTACGAACTAGCGACTTTTTGCGGAGTAATTATCGGTTCTTTGTCGGCCTTTTTATGGTTTAATATTCCGCCCGCCCGATTTTATATGGGAGACACGGGGGCGATGAGTTTAGGCGTGACTCTGGGCATCATTGCCATGCTGACCAACAGCTCTTTATTTTTGATTTTTATTGGTTTTATTTTTTTATTGGAGTCTCTATCAGTAATTATTCAGATGTTGTCTAAAAAAATTAGAGGAAAAAAGATTTTTTTGTCCGCGCCCTTGCATCACCATTTACAAGCGATTGGCTGGCCAGAAGCTAAAATCGTGATGCGTTTTTG
>JAVHRV010000077.1:0-11563 GCA_036171815.1 Patescibacteria group bacterium | reverse complement strand
ATAACGGCTACCTGATGTTTAACAGGCGCTACTTGGTCAGAACTACTTGACTGAGAATTTTTCTCCAATATATCAGAATTTCTATTATATAGTCGCCCCGTACACCCAGTAAATATAACCAAACTGGATGATAAAATAGTCAATAAAAGTATTTTTTTCATAATTGAAATATATTAATATTTAATTACGTCGGAGAGGAAATCTCGCCGTCTCTGTTGAGCGAGTTTCTTCTGGAGTCTAATTATAAATTTAAACCCTTTTTAAAATTTTTACTACCCCCTTACTTGCATCAACCTCAACTAAATCTCCATTTTTCAATACTTGCGTCGCAATTTTAGTCCCAATAACACAAGGTATCTGCATCTCTCGCGATAAAATAGCCGCGTGGCAAGTAATCCCGCCTTCGTCGGTGATAAAGGCAGACGCTTTTTTCATGGCTGAAATAAAAATTGGCATGGTCATATAAGAAACTAAAATCTCCCCGGTAAGAAAATATGCAACGTCTTCTTTTCTTAAAATTATTCTTACTTTTCCCGTTACTAGACCCGAACAAGCGGTCTGCCCCTTTAATTCTTTCGTGCCGCTAATAACGGCGTTATCCTCTAGTCTAAAATCGTACTGCTTTTTTAATTTTTCCAGTTTTTCCGGGCTAACCACTCCCCCGTTAAATAATAATATCCCTTCGCTGTCTCTCTTTTCTAACTCTTTCTGACTCGGTATAGTCGAATTTTTTATTTCATCCCAACTTATATAAACAACTAGATCGCCAAGCTTCGGATACAATTTTTTTAGCATTGGCGTGAGCGAATCCCAACAATCTATAATTTTACTGTCCACTGTTTTTCTAAGTTCTAGTGCTTTAGCTCTAACCGCAGCATTAAATCTTTTTTCATCCAATGGTACAAACTGCGCTATATAATGAAGCTGCCAAACATCAAAAAGCTTATCTAAATAGATAACAAACTCTGAACTAGTTATACTAGTTTGGCTATTTACCTTAACTAAATAATCTACGCTAGCGGCATCTTTTAAAACTAAATGATCTATATAATCCTTATCCGCCTCGATCTTTGATCTGATAATCTCATGGACAGAATTAATTTGGCCATCTAAATTACGATACGCAACGGCTAGGCCATCTTTCAAAACAAAAACATATATCGGTATTTGTGGCATCGGTTCGCCTAAGAATTCTTTTTCATACCGTCGACCCCACATTTGCAAATGGACTAACGGAAATTCTCGCGTAAAGGCTTTTACTAAAATAGTTTTCATAACAAAAATTGACTAATTTTTATGAACCTTTAATTTCTCCGCTATTTCAACTAATTCTTGCAAACGACTTTGATCAATTTGATATTTTTGACCACGAAATATTAATTCGACAAATTTTTCACCCCGTTCGTTAGTAGTAATATTAATATTAAAATGTTCGGTATAGCCAATGGGGCCGCCGATATCTTTAACCGAATTAAAACCACGAACTTTTTGGTCATCAATTTCTTTAACCAAAATTTCTTTCAAAAATGAGGCAATCGACCAATCATGAGTAGCATTAAGTAGATCAACTTGGGAACCTGATTTTAAACGATCAGCCATTCTGATATATATATCTACCCGTCGAGCGATCTTGGCCGCCGTTTCTAAAGGCGACTGAGTTTTAGGATCCGGTCGCCTATCGCCATAACTAAGGTATAAGTCCTGTTGCTGCGTATAATAATCGTCAAGACGCTGTTTTCGTTCCTCGGGCTGAAGACTATCAAAATCTGGGCCCAATATCTGTTTTTTTAGAGCTAACACGCTAGTCATGAATGTTCCCTTTTCATCATACTCCGGCTTTAAATCATCCTTAATAGCTAAAGATAATTTTTTCTTGGTTGGTGATTCGTCAATAGCTAAAATGACCGTATCGATTGTTCGCTCGGTATCGCTAGAATATGGCTTAATGACGTCTTTTTTCGCCAGCTGCTCACCAAAATCAATCGCCATCTCTACCCCTTCTTCAGCCAACCCCGTATGCGATGAACTAGTCGACAAAACTTTTTCCCCGTGACGAAGAAAGATGGCGTTAATATTAACATTTCTACCAAATTTTTCAGAATTATTCGACGATTCTATTTTATTAACGGATGATTCTATAGACATAAAAATCTCATGATTAAGTGTTGGCAATCAAATTTTCGCCCCTAACTACCTGGCGACTTTTTTTCAAATAATAAATACCTCCTAAAGAAATTAACATTAGTAAAATTACTGACCCTCGGTATTGGATACTTTCCCCGAAAGTTTGTAACAAATAAAAAGTTAACAGCCAGACTAAAGGCCCAACGATGGAAGCGGCTCGTTCAAACACCGTAAAAACACTAAAAAATTCTCCTTGATTATCAGCGGGAGAAATTTCTGAATAAACGGCTCGCGCCAATGAAAAAACTAAACCATAAGCGAGACCACTTAAAATAATCGCGGCGAAAACAAAAAATGTAATCCGTGGCATAATCGCACATAAACCAAAACAAACAGCATACAAAAAACTAGAGACAATCAGGGCTCGTTCTTTATTTTTTAATTTATTTGCTAATCGACTAGCCATAAATCCACCGATCACCGTAAAAATTAAACCCACGATAGCCACGACGGAAACCAACTGATCAGAAAAAAGAAATATTCTTTTAATATAAATCGCTAAATATAGTTGAAAAGTTAAAATAGCATCTGATAACAAAGAATAGCCAATGAGAAATGAAAAGATTTTTTTATCTGAACTTATTCTTTTAATAAATCCCCGATAAGAAAAGCCTACTTTCTCTCCATCATTTTTTGCGTCCCGCTGTTTCAGAAAAGGGGCGGCGGCGACGACGAAAATCAAAGCGCCAATTAAAAAAGACAGTGGCTTGCCGCTTAAACCAAATAATATAAAAGCGGAGGCGATTATCGGACCGATGATAATTAAAGCCACCGCATTCCCTAATTGGCCTAAACCTAAACCGATCCCGGAAACTTTGGCATTATTATGAGTATCAGTGATGCCTCTTAACATGGCTGAATAAAAAACGTAAGAACCCTGAAAACATATTTGAAACAAAATATAAAATAAAGAAACTATCAATAACATCGGGGTACTAAAAAGTCCAGATACTGATACTAAAAAAGCCAGTGCCACTAAAGAAATGACCATTAAAATTGAGGCAATTCTAATAATATATATTCTCTTCCCTGTTCGATCAGAATAAACTCCTAGATATGGTAAAACTAATAACAAAATCCCGGTGGCGATCGAAGCGGAAATTCCGACCCAATTATTACTCGCCCCTTTTTCAGAAAGAATCAGGGGGTAATAGATAATTAAGACAATCGAGGCGAAGGAGTTGGCGAAGTCATAAAGATACCAAAGCCCTATTTTTTGCATATTTTTTTAACCATTACTAGTCTCGGTTCGCCATCGCCGAAATGATTATTCTGCCAAGACTCGATGATAAAACCAAGAGATAAGTATAACGACAGAGCGGGAATATTATGAGGATGAACCATTAATTCAATCCGCGAATATTTTCTGACTTTTTTTAAGATAAGTAAAGTCGCTTGCCGAGCGAATCCCCTACCTCTAAACTTCGGCTCGATTACCAAACCGTTGATATTGACCGTTTTCTTTCTTTTTATCTTATAGACGACTATACCGACAACAGTCTCGCGCTTTTTGATGAGAAATAGAAATTCATTCCTCAAACAATCCCTTATCTCCCCTTCGTTGATCCTAGCGAAATAAGTCTTGGCGTTAGCCACTTTTTCTAGCGCCAGAATAACCTTTATATCTTTAATCGTCGCCTTTTTTAATAGAATATTCATATAAATATTTACAATATAATTATAACACAAAAACAGCTCTTTTTGGCTGTTTTTGTTCATGGACTCTTTCTGCAGTGTGGTTATAAATTTAACAAATAGTATTAAATAATAGTGCCATTAAAAATAATATGTTATTATAAAGAAAAACAGAGATAATTATATGTTTAAAGAAAAATTAGAAAACGCTGAACTTAAAAAGACTAATGAGGTTGACGCTCAAACAATAAAGGAAAACGTTATTCTATCGGAAAGTGTAGCCCTAAAAAGGCCCTCGGAAATTATGCGAATAATGGGAGGAATAAGAGATAATTATCGAAAAATTATTAATTCTTTCCATGAATCTAGACCGAACTTAATCGGAAAAATGAGCGAAGAACTGACGTTTACGGAAAAAGAGGCGACAATTGACGGTGTAAATTTCTCCAAGTGCCAGATGGATACTTTACTGGCAGAATGTAAATCAGGGCGACCTTTAGAATTTGAAAGTTTCAGCCCCTATTTAGCCGACTATAATCGTAAGACCGGAGATATCTGGGAAAACATGTTAGTAAAATCCGATGAGATCGGCCTCGCCGTGGCCAAAACCCTGCGTGAAGAATTTCCCGAGGCCAGAATGATTTCTTTATACGATGAATATAATAGTGAAATGTCCGACTCCTCTGATGCTCGCGGGCTACCACTACGTGATGCGCCGCAATTGCCAATTTCCGACACGGCTAAAATTAATTTTAAAAAGAATATTGAAAATATTTTACAACACCGAGGCGTCCTAAAAAATGATGATGCCGCCGGAAAAAATTACCTTTTGATATCGGAAAGCGAAAAGGTGAATGAAGCGGAGCAATTGGTGGCTAGATTAGAGAATGTTAATGGTAAAAATTATTTACAGAAGAACGGAGAGGCAATTAAATTTATTAACCCCGACGCCGAAAATCCAGAATATTCAGAAATTACATTAAAAACAAAAAATGGCCGTTGGATGTGCGAGGCTTTAGACGCTTCGTCCTATTTAAAACCGGAAAATTTACAAATATCCCATCTAGTAGTTTTGCCGGATCATTTTGTTAAGCAGCAGGATAAAGTCTGGGAAATACTCAGAGTCCTGGGTATTGAACCCGATAACTACCATAATATTTTTTATGACGAAAATCTGCCGCCAGACAAAGTTACGGCTATCATAAAACAGGAAATAGACAAATATCGAAGGGGCTAGACCGGAAAAATAAAAAACACCAATAACCTGGTGTTTTTTCTAAATTAAGCTCCTTCTGCGGTTTGATTATAAATTCCGATAATTAGTTAATATAAAAGGGCTAGGGACAATAAAAAAATTTAAATAAATCTTCAAATATGCTATTATTAATTAATAATTATAAACTTAAAAGTTATGAGTCGTCTATTCTTTTATTCCATTCTAGCAATATTTGATTTTATCGCATTTATTTTTCTTCTTAATAGATTTGTGCCGAAAACTGGATTCGGCGGCTATTTTGAAGGAATCATTATTGAAATATGCCTTTCGTTAGTAACTATACTAATCATAATAGTTTATGAAGTGTTAAGAGTAAAGGGTATTATCAAAAAAAATTTAAACATTGAAAATAAAAAAAATAGATATATAACTATCACCATAATATTAATTATAATAGCCATGGAAGCAATTATTTTCTTATCAAATTAATAGCTATCACAAAGCCTCATTTCACAATCAAAAAAGAGCAGGCAATGCCTACTCTTTTTTGATTGGAGCTCCCTTGGGAGTTTGGCTATAAATTCTACGTCTTGGCGTTCCATTCCTGAAAAAATTCTTTTAAATACTGGCTCATGATTTGATGACGATGTCAGGCAATTTTTTTAGCTGTTCTGGTATTCATTAAATCCTTTAAAAGTAAGAGCTTTTCATAAAAATGGTTTATCGCCGTACTATTATTTTTTTTATACGAAGCAAAAGTTTTATGAAATTTAGGCTTTATATCTGGATTATATATTTCTCTCTGCCTAAACCCATTGTAGGCAAATGTTCGGGCGATACCAATGGCTCCAATCGCATCGAGCCGATCGGCGTCCTGGACTACCATGCCCTCAATACTTTCTATTTTATTAACAACACCAGCTCCTTTAAAAGAAACCCGATCAATAATATTACAAACTTTATTAATCTGTTCATCGTCGACCTGTAGTGTTTGCAACCATTTTTTAGACAAAATACTCCCCTCTTTATCATTATCATTAAACTTCCAATCGGCAATATCATGCAATAGCGCGGCTAACTGCACAGTAAACAAGTCCGCTTTTTCTTTCTTAGCTAAATATACTGCCATTTTCCAGACTCGATAAACATGCCAAAAATCATGCCCGCTACCTTCGCCGGATAATTTTTGCTTGGCAAATGCTGCGGTTTTTTTAATAATCACTGCTTTATTCATAATCTAATTATAACGTTTAAGTAAACGCTTTTCAATTCCCGTTACGGCTAAACCTTAATTGATGAATAGACAACAAAAAACACCAATAAAATGGTGTTTCTCGTTTGGAGCTCATTTGGCAGTTTAACTTTAAATTCAGAAATATAAAAACCCTCGTCGCATGTACGAGGGCTTAAAATGAAATTATTCACTTAAATTATTATTTTATTTCATTTTTTTCTACAAGAGCAGGGGAAAAAATGAGATCCCAAATCGTTGGACAATTCTTTTCCAGCTCACCTTTAATCTCCTTATAACCAACAAATTGCTCATATGGTTTAAGAAATTGTATAAAGCTATTGACTTGATGTATGTGGGACCGAATTTTTTCATCCCTATAAGTATTTCTTACAATTTTTTCAATCAGTTTAACGGCTGACGAGAAGTCTTGATTCCAAACAATTTGTTTTTTGATCATTGATACCGTTACTACTTCGGACAGAGGGACGGTATAAATTACTTCACAGATTTCTTGAAATTTATCAATGTTAAAATTATAATATCTGTCTAAATTATAATATCTAGCGACCGTTAAAATATTTTTCCAGTTATTCCCGTGCCCAGAAATTATTTTTTCCTTTATCTCTTCCAACTGCTTTTGAGCTTTTGCATCTGCAGCGAGCTTTTGAGTCTGCCTTTCCTCGGCTTCTTTCGCAGCCAACTTTTTTATTTTTCTCTCATTTCTTTTGGATGTAATTTTAATAGCTGCAAATACGACTAAAATAATTGCGATAATAATCACCAAAATTTCCGCCGTTTTCGCAATCCATGGATGTTCAAGAGGACGAAAACCTTTTTTAATCTCCGCAAAAAATAAACATCCTAAGTAGTAAAGATTGCTTACTGCTAAGACAATAATATTCGCAATTACTACCCCTAAGGAAAAAAGACGTTTTGCGGGGAAATCGACATCGCCATGCCAAGTAAAAATCGAAGACAACGATATTGCCGCCGGAATCCATACATATTGAGTCCCAAAATTAACCCAATATTGCCAAACACAGACTGCGGTAAGGAAAAATACCAGCAATTTGCTTATCTCTGAGTAATAATAATTACTATTAAAGATACTATTAAAGAACCTGGCGTCCCTAAATGACACAAAAAATGAAGACATTACTATGAATAATGCTGCAGGTATTAGCCAGGAGAAGATGTCGAAACTGGTTTTGTTAGAATTATTTTGGCCTAAAGAAAGTAAAATAATCGCACCGGTAGCGAGCAGTACCAACCTCCTGAGAACCATTATTTCCGGTCTATTTCTAGAGTCCCATCTCTTTTCTACCATAAAAATTGTTAGAGCTGCTGAAAAGACAACTACAACAACTATTTTTTCGATAAAAGAAAGATCAAAGACAGACACAAACAGGAAATAAAAAAGAGTAAGAAACGTCGGAAATGTTATTGAAGCGTAAACTTCGGACCATAAAGCTGTTAAATTTAGCTTTTTCATTTTGACTCCTATAAATTTTGTTAAAGAATTCGGGAGTATTCTCAATACTTTTAATCGTATGAGGTTATCCAGTCTGGATAACTTTTACGTGCCACCCGTTAAGCCGCACGAATTGTCATAATAATTACATATTTTAACAAATACGTCAATACCTACTATCTCGTTCTCTTTGCAAGTCTAAGTGATAAAAATATAAACAAAAAACAGCCCTTTCGGACTGCCTTTGTTTTGTGAGCGGGTAACGGGAATCGAACCCGTCTCTCGACCTTGGCAAGGTCGCATAATAGCCACTATACGATACCCGCATAAGAAGTGCCGCGGGCGGGAATCGAACCCGCACTGTGTCGCCACAACTGGATTTTAAGTCCAGCGCGTCTGCCAGTTCCGCCACCGCGGCCTATTCTATTATTCGTTTGTGGAGATGATGGGAGTTGAACCCATGTCCAACCGGTTTTTCTAAATACATTTACAAGATTAGTCTGATTTATTTTTTTTAACTTTAACTATCATAAATCAAACGAAAAGCAGTTAAAGCGATCTCTCTATTGATTCAGTATTTTCCGGAAAGAGCAGAAAATACCTATCCTCATTTGAATGACACCGGTAAACAATTATGAAGACTTATTGCCACCGATGGTTATGGTCTTATTTATTAGGCCATAACTGGAGCGTAGCTAGGCATAGCCCAGGTGAACGCTCTTGCCGTTTTGGCATTTGTATTTTTTAGCCAGTTTAACGTGATAACTAAGCACGCCTTGAATACCTAGAAAAAATCCAATTGTCGATGCCTGACATCCCCCTTATTTTCTCTCAACTAGAATTTTTAAGCCCGTTTTGTTAAAGTTCGCAACTGACGATCAACTTCCCTTTTCTTGATGCTCGCTCGCTTATCATATTTCTTCTTACCGCGCGCAATCGCGAATTCTAGCTTCAGAAAACTATGATTAGTATATATTTTGAGAGGGATTAGTGTCAAGCCCTCAGTTTGCTTCTTACCAACCAATTTTTTTATCTCCTCTTTCTTTAAAAGAAGCTTGCGTTCCCGTGTCTGATTATAGTCCGGTAGCGGGCCGGCCTGCTTATAGGGAGAAATCTGACAACCGATTAAATAGAGTTCCGTTTTGCCTCCCTTAGTCCGAACGCTGATGTAACTACCTTTAAGACTTAGCTGACCGGCGCGGACGGCTTTTACTTCGTGCCCAAACAATACTAAACCCGCCTCGTATTTCTCGAGGAGCTCATAATCAAAATTAGCTTTTTTGTTTTGAGCTAGTTGAGGCATAGTTCCAGTCTTTTAGCTTCTGAATTACTTTTTCGTTAGTTAAAACATTCTGTAAATAAGTTTTATAGCCGGTCTCCTGAAACATCTTTAAAATCTCCGGCTTATCGGCATACTGTTTTTTTAAGACAGTGATTTTCTCATCTAACTCTTGATCACTCGGCGCGATCTTCTCGAGTACCGCTAACTCCCGAATAACTAAAGCCGATTTAACGCGCTTAACGGCGTTAGGCGATAATTCGAGCATGAGAGCGGCCCGATCTTTCTTCAAGTGTTCTAAATAATCTTCAAATTTACCGCCTTGACGGACAATACTTTGTTCTAGTTCCGCTAACATATTTTTTAATTCGCTCTCAATAATTATTTCCGGTAAATCACCAAATTTTGTGTCCTCAACTATTTTCGTCAACATCTCCGATTCATTCTTAAGTTCTAAATGATGCTTTTTTTCATGCAGTAAACTTTCCTTTAAATTTTTCTTCAGCTCCTCTAAATTTTTTAACTGAAAAAACTTCGCCAGTCCGTCGTCCAGAGCAGGAATTTCACGCCGGTAGACTTCCTTAACTTTAACTTCGAATTCGACGAGTCGGCCAGCTAAATTTTTTTGATGATGATTATCGGGATAAGGTAAATCAAAATTACGGACATCATCTTTTTTAGCGCCTATTAATTGTTTATCAAAACCCGGGACAAAATAATCTCGACCAAGAATAACGGCCAAATCTTTATGACTGCCGTCCTCGAGCGGGACTTTATCTAAAGACATTTTAATATCAACCGTAATTTTATCACCTAATTCGGCCGCTTTATCAGCGACTATCTCTTGAGCGCGCATCTCTCTTAAATCATTAAGAGCCTTATCAAGCTCTGGCGGATCGACTTGGGCTTCTTCAATCTTTAAATTCAAATCTTTATATTTCCCTAAAGCTACCGTCGGTAACAAGGAAACTATCACCTTATATTCAAAAGGATTGCCAGGCGCTAGCTTTGTTACGTTCACTTGCGGCTGACCAACCGGCTGGCGACCCATAGTATTCTGAGCCACTGTCTCATCAATAGTTTTATGAATAGCGATATGAGCCGCTTCTTCAAGAATAGTCATCTCGCCAATTTTTTGTTTCAGGACTTCATAAGGCGCCTTACCGGGACGGAAACCCTCAATCTTAACTTCGGCGGCAACTTTCTGAGCCCCCTTTTCAATATAAGGATTAAACTCCTCCACACTTAATTCAATAGTCAGCTCTAACTGCGCTTTATCTAATTCTTTAGTGTTTACTTGCATACTGTATTTTAGTTAATAGAAACCGGCTTGATTAAATTTATAAACACTAGCTAGTTCTCTACATTAGTAGTCCCACAATAAGTAAGGCCACGATATTTAAAACCTTGATCATCGGATTAATAGCCGGACCGGCCGTGTCCTTATAAGGATCGCCGACCGTATCTCCGGTAACCGCTGCCTTATGAGCGTCTGAACCTTTGCCGCCGAAGTTACCAGATTCAATATATTTTTTAGCATTATCCCAAGCGCCACCGCCGGAAGTCATCGAAATCGCAACAAAAATACCAGTCACTATTGAACCAACCAATAAACCTCCCAAGGCTTCTAAGCCGCGACCACGACCAAATAAGTTAAAACCAAAACCAACGACGATAACCGTAACTACCGGTAGTAAAGCCGGAATAATCATTTCTCTAATCGCCGCTTTTGTCACGATATCAACTGTTCGGCCATAATCGGGTTTTTCCGTACCGCTCATAATCCCGGTCTTTTCTTTAAATTGTGCTCGGACATCTTCGACAACCGCTCCAGCAGCGCGTCCCACCGCTTTCATGGCCATCGCGCCAAAAAGATAAGGTAATAAACCACCAATAAATAAACCGACTAGAACATAAGGGTTATCAATTAAAAATTGGGCGCTCCCGCCGGCGGCCTTAATCTTATAAGTAAAGTCGGCAAATAAAACTAAAGCGGCTAAAGCGGCGGAACCAATCGCGTATCCTTTCGTGACAGCCTTAGTCGTGTTCCCAACCGCGTCTAAAGGATCAGTAATATTACGCACATCATCGCCGAGCTCCGCCATTTCTGCAATTCCCCCGGCATTATCAGTAATCGGACCATAGGCGTCGATAGTAACGATTATTCCCGCCATTGATAACATCGACATGGCGGCAATCGCAATTCCGTATAATCCGGCTAAAGAATAGGCGCCTAAAATAGCTAAACAAATAACGATTACCGGCCAAGCGGTCGACTGCATAGAAACTGCTAAACCGGCGATGACATTAGTCCCGTGGCCGGTTCTCGAAGCTTCGGCAATACTTTTAACTGGCTTATATTTAGTCGAAGTATAATACTCAGTAATAACGACTAGTAAACCAGTCACCACTAAACCAATTAAACTCGCGAAATATAATTTAAGGCTTAAACCGCCGACTACCATATATTTAGTAATCGGATAAAAAGCTAAAGCCGCTAAAACTCCGGCGGCGATGAGACCCTTATAAAGGGCGGCCATTATA
>JAVHRV010000076.1:7126-11647 GCA_036171815.1 Patescibacteria group bacterium | reverse complement strand
AGAAAAAGGATGATTGATGAAAAACTTACCGGCTTTATCATAAAAAGATAACATCGCATATTGGCCAGGCTGAAAATTAAAAATATCTTTATTGCTCTTGGGTTTAAGCGTTAATATGAGAACTTGATCGGGACGAGTATCGTTATTTTCGATTATATATTGGTATTTTGGCATATTATCTTAATATAATAACACAAAAATAAGATAAATAATAAATTTATTTATAATTATTTTTGTTTAATTGGTGATTTTATTAGTCCTAGTCTAAATTATTACGCGTATTTAGGCCGCTTTCTTCAAATTAAAGATATAAAAATAGTCAAATTATTTATTTTTATTATAGTTAGTTGAGTATGATTGTTCAAAGGCGCTAGTGAGACTTGCTATATTAGAAATCATGATTGATTCGTCATTTTTTGAAAAACCGTTATAACTCCAATTATTAGTACCAAAAATTACGGTTTGGTCATCGATGATCATCAGATGATGATGTAAGAATGAATTGAGGCTATTACCGGCATATAGTTTATTTATTCCTTCACTATTTTTACTGTCGGTAATCATTTCTAGATTAGTTAAATTTTGTCTTTCCTTTTGCGCCGCTAAAATCGGAAAAACAGAATTGTCCGTCGACCAATTAGAATCGTCAGTAATAATATTAACTAGTAATTTTTGGGCGGCGGCGACTAAGGACGCGGCGATCTCTTTATCAGTCAAAGTCCAAATCATGACTTTGATATTACTTTTTGAGTCTTTAATTAAATTTAACATACGGTGTTTAACATTCCTTTGAGCCGATCCCGGCGAGAACCAAATTTCCAGAAAACCCTCCGGATACTTTACTAGAGCGGCGAAGGGATTATTAGCCGTCGCTTTTTTTGCTTCGCCGTGTTGGCCAGCGGCTAAACGCCCGAACTCTTGTCCAAAAATATCCACTAACTCCGGCCGGCTAGTCTCTAAAATAAAACTAGGATCATATTTCCCTTGGATATTGGTAAAATTATAAGAACTAAAAAATAGTTTAGGGGTGGTTGTCTGACGATCAATTAAGAGAAATTTGTGATGCATATACCCTAAATCGGAACTGAGGAAATTAATTGTAATATTTTTATGAGTATTTTTAAATAGTTTATTAATTATTGCTTGATGTTTATCGCTAAAAATTAAGTTAATTAATACGCCCCGATCGGCGGCGCGATAGAGAGCGTTGGCAATAGTCGTGCTATCCATGGAATACATAGCTAGTTCAATCCTATATTTAGCGGCATTGAGGCTGTCGATAATTAAGCCGGAAAAATTATCTATGCCGAGCTCATCATTAAAATATAAATTACCAGAAAATGGTTCGCTAATTTCTATTATTTGATCCGGTTCTAAGATTATATTTTTTGCTTCTGGGTATAAAGGAAAGAATTTTAAGCTTAAAAATAAACTGCCGATGAGTAGCGCTAGCGGTAGCCCAAAAAAAATAAGCCGGGCTGACCAATTACGACTGGTTCCCTTTTTAGTTCTTTGTCTCAAAATTTTTATCCAAGTCATAGCGTTTGTTATAAGTTAAATGATTAATATCCTGGCTAGCGAAAATAATTAAAATTGCTTCGGGCAGTTCTTGGCTAATGATTTTTAGTATTTTATTGATCGTGGGATAATTTAAATCCAGCCAGAGATTATCAATAATAATGAGGGAGGGGCGGTTGACCAGACAGTGTAAAGAATGTAGGGCAAAGGCCGCTGCGGGGTTGTTCCAGATTTTATCGGCCGATAAGCTAAAATTATTATCAGTCGAGACAAGCCCTACCAACGATGGATAAGCGGTGATAATTTTTAAAGCGCGGTCAATGTCTGAAAAATCAGTGGCCTCGCGGTCTAAACCCAGGATTAATTCTAGCAAGCTTTTTTGTGAATAAAAATTGGGTTGGAAAAAATATCCTCTATTAAATAAGCGCTGATAGTCAGAAAAATTTAGCCGGTGGCCGTCTATTTTTATTTTTAGCGCTTTAGAATTGTAGGCTTCGCTACCCAAAAATAATTTGGCCAAGGTAGTCTTGCCCGAGAAATTAGAACCATAAAATAGATAGCGGCCACTTCTTAAAAAATTAAAACTTAATTTTCGATAATAGCGACCGGTTTTAAATAATTTAATTTTCCGGCTGTAGAAGGTAATCTCTTTTTTAATATCTACTCGATTGGCTCGGTGAAGATATTTTCCTTGGGGGGTAATAGTGAGGGATAATCCTAATTGACCGGGGAAAAAATAAAGACCGACGCGGAGGGCTTCCGTCGCAACTCGCGATAAATAAATTAAAAGAAAGGCGTAGAGAAATTTTAATTCCGGACTTATTAGATTAATAGTGGCCGCAATATTATTTTGAAAAAGATGAATCAAAACGGAGATAATTAGAAGAAGAGCGAAGATTATTTTAAAGCCCATTTTCATCCATAAATCTCGTCGAATTCGAAAAATAGAGTCAAAATCCACTAGGCGATCGAATTTTTTTAGAGTCGTCGGCTCTAAATGAAAACTTTTTAAAAAATATTTTTCCGAGGCGCTTAAATCAATTAGTTTAATAATTTGAGAGTAGAAAGTCACTTCTTGAGAAATATAGCGTTGGGCGATAAAGTAGGCGGGGACAGCGATAATAATCGATAATAACAGAAAGCTTATTAAAATAACTAATATATTTAGACCGGCGAAAGAAGCGACGACGATGGCGGAAGTTAAATAAATCAGCCAACGGATAAAGCCAAATAATGAGTTAGATATGCCCAGGGAGACTAGAGGCAAATGATAGGAAATTTTAGCGATTAAAGCGGCCTAGGCTTCTGCTTTCATGCCGTTTAATGATTTACCAAGATAATTTTTAAAAATTCGCCGTCGAAGACTATTAATAAAAAGAACGACCACAGTCTTTTCCTGTCGGATGGCGACAAAGGAATTAATCAGAAAAATAAGGAAAAAAGTGATAAATAACCACCAAAAAAAGGAACTAGTTATTTTTTGGTCGATAAAAGTTAGCTGGTTCTTACTAATAAAAACTAGAGATGTTTCAATGATCCCTTGGGTTAGTAAAAGGAGGATAGTGCCTAGTATAATTAACTGATGTTTTTTAAAAAACATGAGCAAATAATTGTACTGTAAGGCCGAGTCTGCGGTTGGCGCCTGTTTATGACGATTGATTCTAATTTTTTTTAACAGCCGCATTTGTCCCTTAATTTCGGTCATAATGAAATTTTTTGTATATCCTGTATAAAGAAATTATTTTTATATTTTTTAATTTTTCTTCTAATAATCGGCGATTTCTCGGCGAGTAATGTTGGTAAATAAATTTAGTTAAAATAGCGAAGAAATTTTCCGACATTTTTTTAATTTGGGCCGAGTTATTAATTTGGGGCTTGTCTTTGACTATTTTTTGAAATTGTCGGTTAAAATTATTTTCCGGTTTGCTCATTATTCGGCTTAGTAAATTTAATTTGGCGTCAGGGGGCGCGTTTTTATAAGTCAAAATTCTTTTCCAATCCATTGTCGCCCTTTTAATGAAGACTGGCTCTAAACTAATAAGTCCCGCCTTGAAACTATAGCCTAAAAAAGAATATTGATCGCGAGCCGCGCCTAAAAATAATTTTTGTTGGTTAAGTTCTAAGCCCCGAGCCGTTAAATCGTCGGCGAGGACCACTAGTATCTTTTGGAGTTTATCAGGAGCGGGATCTAAAAAAGCTAAATCATCGCCGACCCGTACATAAAAAGCGGACTTAGTTTGATATTTAAAATCTAAATCCGTTAGATATAAGTTAGCCAGAAGAGCGATTAAAGGAACTCCCTGCACTAGCCCTTGGGCAGGGTTAAGGCATTTTCCCTGACGATAAACTTTATTAAAAATAAATAAACGAAGAAGCGCTAAAACTTTTTGGTCACTAAAAATTTTTTGCAGTTGCTGAAACATTAGCGCCCGGTTTATTCGGTCAGAGTAATTTTTTAAATCTATTATGAGGGCCTGATCTCTGGAGAATTCTCGACGATAGCGACGACAAAAACTTTGCGCCGCTAGATAAGGGGGTTTGCCGGGACGATAAGAAAAAAGCCGATCGGAAAAATTGTTCTCAAAGACTGGCAAAACCACACGATAAATAGCTTGCGCTTTTATTCTCTCCTTGAGGTTATAAATAAAAATTTCTCGATATTGTTCCGGTTTATTTTTTTTAGGGATTTGCACGGCGAGCGCCGGTTCTATTTCTTTTATTTCCTGGAGATCAGTTTGAATAATTTTAATTATTTCTTGAGATTTTAGGTCAAGATCTTGTAAAAAAATATTATCTAGGCCGTGATATTTAAAATTACGTCGGTCGGCCGCAAATTGCTCAATTATTTCTAAATAAGCCGCTTCGATATTCTGATAACTTATTATTCTACTAAACATATTTTAAAAATCACCCCCAAGATATTTAGTTCGTTGCGGACTAAATATGAATTAAATCCAATGAGGCGACCCCCCGGTCGCCTCTAGTATTTTTATATAATATATA
>JAVHRV010000076.1:0-7116 GCA_036171815.1 Patescibacteria group bacterium | reverse complement strand
TAGGGTTAAATCCAAAAAATAATTGCTAATATCCCATGGTAGGGTTTTGAGGATGATTTTTAAAATAACTAGTATTTTATTATTTCTTTACTAATTTTAATATATAATAAAGCCCGGCGCAAGAGTGGATTTTTACCCCGAAAAAGCTCGGCGGGAAAATTTTCTTGACGAAGATTGTTTATACCGTCCTGTCTTTCCTGAAAAACCAGGTTGACGACGGCCGGTAGTTGGCGCAGTCGCGGGAGCGCTCCAGCCGCCGAAATTATGGCGTCGGTTCCCTCTCGGGTTCCCTCGCGGGTTTCCTCTAAATGATTTTTTATTTTTTTGGTTGATTGGCGCGAGGGATGATTCTCTAGAAAATTTTACAAATTCGGTTCGTTTAATATTTTTATTAATCAATTTTTCAATAGCGTAAATTTCTTTTTGTTCGTTAGAGGTTGCGAAGGTAATCGCTTTGCCTACTTGTCCCGCTCGTCCGGTTCGGCCGATTCGATGAACATAATCCTCAGAATTATCTGGTAAATTATAGTTAACTACTAATTCAATCGCATTAATATCTAGGCCACGCGCGGCCACATCAGTGGCTACTAGAATACGCTCTTTTTTAGACTTAAAGTCATTCAAGGCGGCGCGACGGCGACTTAAAGATAGGTTGGAATGGATCTCTACTGCTCTATGACCCAGCGAGCACAGTTTAAGCGTTAGAGTTTTAACGCCGTGCTTAGTTCGAACAAAGACGAGAACCGAGCCAGCGTAATGGCTAAGAACTTTCTGGAGATGCTCAAAACGTTCTTCACCTTTAATAATGAATATTTCTTGATCAACTTGAGAAGCGGTCGTGCCTGACGGTGCTACCTCAATACTGACTGGTAATTTCATGTAATTAGCGGCGATTTTAACGATCGCTGCGGGCATAGTAGCCGAAAATAGCATAGTTTGACGCTCGGGCGGCGCTTGTTTTAGAATTTCCTGAATTTGAGGGGCAAAACCTAAGTCCAGCATCATATCCGCCTCATCCAACACTAGGGTATTAATTTGATCTAATTTAAAAGTTCGGCGTTTAAGATGGTCGATCAGTCGTCCGGGAGTGGCGACGATAATATGCGGTCTTTTGCGAAGAGAAAAAAGTTGGCGGTCTAAAGCTTCGCCGCCGATTAAAAGCGCCGTTCTTAGTCCTAAAGCTTGGCCGAGTTTTTTTAGACTTTCTTCAACCTGTAGGGCGAGCTCGCGAGTTGGAGCAATAATTAATCCTTGTTTCTTGGTGACGCCTAAACGCTGGAGCATCGGGATGCCAAAAGCGAAGGTCTTTCCGGTTCCCGTTTGTGCGACGCCAATTAAATCTTGACCAGCGATAGCAATAGGAATAGTTTTGCGCTGGATGGGCGTGGGAATATCTAAATTAAGTTTTTTTAAAATTTCTAAAATTGATTCACTAATACCTAAATCAGAAAATTTTTGCGGAATTTCTTGGGCGTTACTATGATTTGTCGAATGAGTAAGTTTCGGATGATTGGTCATAAATAAAAATTAAAACTTGCCTAAATCTAACTCTTCGGTAAAGCGGATTTTTTCCACAAATTCCGGCATGTGGCTAACCATAATAATTGCTCCGGCGTAATTATTAATGGCTTGAGCCAGAATCGGGAGATGACGGAAATTAATATGGTTGGTCGGTTCGTCTAAAATTAGAAGTCCCGGTCGTTTTAAGACTAAGTGAGCAAAAGATAGCAAGCCTTTTTGTCCCTCGGATAAATCAGCTATTTTATGTCCCATTAAATCGCCCGCGATTAAAAAACCGGCGGCGATGGAACGTATTTCCGGTTCGTCTAAACCGTCCGCTATATTTTTTAAGGAATCAAAAACTATTTCTTCGAAATTCAAAGTAGAAAAATCTTGGCTGTAATATCCGACTTTTACGCCGGTTAAAATGTTCTGCCCCTCTTGTTTACCGGCCACCAGCGATCTCAGTAAAGTACTCTTGCCAATTCCGTTAGGGCCGATTACCAGTAGACGATCTTTTTTCCTTAAAATGAGATTCAAATCTTTAATCACGGCTTCATGGTTTTTGATTATTTTGATTTTTTTTAAATTTATTATTTCGCCGCTAATATCTTGAACCGGAATAGTAAATTGGCGAATAGTTTTGTCTTCACGTCTAACATCGACTTTATTTTCTTCCAGCTCCTCTGTTTCCTCTTTCATTTTTTGCGCTAATTTACGCATTTTTCCGCCTTTGTGGGCAAAAAAGTTAACTTTTTCTTTACGGTCTTTTATTTGTTTTTCTAATTGAGCATTCTCATGTTGTTCCCTCTCAACGCGTCGTGTAATTTCTTCCACAACTGAATAGTAGTCGCCAACATACATTTCCGTTTTGTGAGTAAAAATATCTAAATAAATAACTCCCTCCGTAAAACAATTCAAGAAGTCAGCGTCATGGGAAATAACCATAACCGTCTTATCGTAAGTGAGCAGGAAGCCAATTAGATGGTCAATCCCGGCTTTATCAAGATTATTGGTCGGTTCATCTAAAAGTAAAATATCAGGGTTTTCTAGTAAAGAATAGGCTAACAAAATTCTCGCTTGTTGTCCGCCGGACAAATCACCGACTTTTTTTGTGAGAGGAATATCAAAGTTTACGGCGTCGAGGGCTTTTGCTATGCGACTTTTAATATTGCCAGGAATAATTTCAAAATCTTTAGAAAAATATTCTTCAACCGTGAGAGAGGCGTCCTCTCGGGCAATCGTTTGTCGGGCTGTTCCGATCGTAGCTTGGGACGCCACAGAAATTTGGCCGCTTTGCGGTAGGAGTTCTTTTTTAATAAGACTAAAAATAGTGCTTTTGCCGGCACCATTCTGACCCATTAAAGTCACTTTTGCTCCCTTACGTAAACTAAAACAGGCCTCATCTAAAATAGGCTTTTTATGAAGATATTCAAATTTTACTTCATCAAACCTCAGGACGACTTCTTCCGCCATATTATTATTTTTTCTTAGCTTTTTTTGCGGCTAGTTTCTTCGGCGCTGCCGTCTTTTTACTTGTTTTAGTCGAGATATTTTTAAGTTCCGAGTTTTTTATTTCTTGAACCGGAATTTCCGAAACGGATTTTTCTTTAAGGTTTATCGATCCCGCGATAATTAAATTTAAAGCGCTGAGAATTTTGTCTAATTTTGAATTTAACATTTCTAGTTGCTCATTAGAAGGCTGGCTACTAGTAAATGGCCTTTTGTCACTAAAATTAGGTTTAGAAAAATCTCGGCCGCTCGATCGTTGAGGAGTCGGATTATCTTTACCCTTAAAGCAGTTACTGCAAAAAATTGGCCGATCGCCAGTCGGTTTGAAAGGAACTTCACAGCTTTGGCCGCATTCCGCACAAATTGCTTTATGCATAGTTGGTCGGCTGGAATTATTGCCACCGCGATTAAAGCCCTGCCCCCCTGAGTCTCTACGACCAAAGTTACCGCCGCCGTTTCTGTTGCCGAATCCACCATCTCGATTAAAATTTTTCATAATTTATTAAGACTAATTATTTTTTAAGATCTTTTACTTATAGTTAAAGTCTAGTGACTTAGAGGATAAAAAGCAATAGTATTCAACTAAATTGATATGGTCACGCCAATCAAAATCCCGCCTCAATGAAATTGGGCGGGACCTTGATTTCAGGTAAGATTTTAAACGCGTTTAACGTTTACCGCATTCATTCCTTTCGGAGACATCTCTGTTTCGAAAGAAACAGTGTCGCCCTCACGTAATTCGTTGAATTGAACTCCAACTAAAGAATTACTGTGAAAGAATAAATCTTTTTCCTGACCTTCAACAGCGATGAAACCGAACCCTTTGTCGGTTAAAGCTTTAATAGTACCAGTCATAATTTAAGACTTAGTTTGTAAGATTGCAATTTGATAATAAAGAGTTTAAAAATCGACCACTTTTTTGAGACACGTTATTGTTGCTTATCTAATTTACCACATTAAAATAAATAAGTCAAGCTTTTCGCTAAATATCACAATTAGGGGTCTATTTAGCACAAATAGCCTCAATATTTATTTTCTTTTACTCGCTTTTTCTTCGAGCATTAGGCGTTTAATTTCCAGTCTTTTTTTAGTTTTATGGGAATGTGATTTTTTGTGTTTACCAACCCCCGTGTCTCTTTTGGCCATATGAGTACTTAATAAATATTAATTATTTTAATAAAAGTCATTTTAACGGATTATCGAAATAAAATCAATATTCGGATTCAGTTAGAGTGATTCCGGTTTAAATTTTTTATGAATTATTCGATTTATTTTTTTATTTTATTAAACTTATACAGTCCGACCGCAATTGGCAAGGCAAAGGTTAAAAAGTAATATATATAAACATCAATTTTATAATAGTCAACCGCCTTAGATAGTTTGACTAGGAAAAAATAATCTAAAACGATGGCCATGATTGTCCAAATAACGCCCAGGCCGATGTAGCAGGTGAATGATTCCCGCTTAATCTTTTTAAATAGTACCCAGAGGGTTGCGATTAGGGCGATGGGCATAATATACCAGCCAATGAGCTCTTTGGGCACGAAAGCAAAAAATACTATTCCTAAATTATATCCCAAAAGCCAGAGAATAAATCCCCAAAAAACAGTGTTCAAAAATATTTTTCCTTTATTTGTTTCCATAATTTTAATATATATGATTATACAACAAAGATACTACTTTTAATGCTATTTTGTTAAATCGCTTATGGGTGAGAATTATTTGCCTGCGCTCCGTTTCTGCTATTATGATAGTAGTAAAAAACGACTATTTAAAATATTAATAAAATTTTTATATATAGCTTCGTTCTCTTTAAATATCAATTCACTCCATTTATTCTTTTTACAGTCCAGAATTGCTTCAGTAACTGGTTTTTCTTCTTCGTTGGAATGAGAAAATACTGAACTATACGAAAAAGGCTCATTGTAACCGCGTTCCTTTTGCAAATGAAATATAATTCGAGCCAATACTTTTAAAAATAAAATATGCTTATCACCTGGTGCAGTCTTAAATGAGCCATCCTCAATTTTTACCAAATGATCTAATCTAATTTTTACAGCTCCAGCCGTATTAATATCAGCTAACGAAAAATCTAATCTTGCCAAAACTCGTCCAGCTACGTGTTTCCAGTAGGGGAAATCGAGAAGTAATAATTGAGGATGAATAAAACTAGCTAAATTTCCTTTAATAACTCCTGTATCTAATTCTGATTTATACAAAAGTCTAAAACCAAATTTATCAAAATTAGATTTTTTACATAATTTATTTTTTATTTCATTTTCCAGAGTTAATGGCATATCTTCAGACGCAAAACCGATTGAATCAATATCGCTCTCACCTTCAATATAATCTTTTGTTATAATTAAACCATATAAATACAAAGAGATAAGACCTTGGTCTTTATATTCATCAAATATTTCTATTAATGCTTGTTCGGGCGTTTTTTTCATAAAATTTACCTTTCAAATATATAAGGATTTTTAAATGATTCGTTTGTGTCGCAGGTGCCAGATTGAACTTCGGCTTTGAGATGGATGTCATCAACTAGCTGCAACAAATATTTAAACCCCTCTTTGGTAATCGTCTTGCCGTCTTTATCTAAATAAGAGCCATCAAAATTATCGTCACTTTGATAGCAGTAGATCTTATTGTCGGCATTCACTTCGGAAAATTCTCGATTGATAGTACCGAAATGAGTCGGTGTGAAAGTATAACTCGTGATACCAGCCATCGACATTTTGGCTAATTCTGGTTTTAAATTATCATGAATTAGCGCGAGGGCGTCCTGATCGGTGATGTTCCATTTTTCTAGAGGATTTTTAAACCAGGAACCAGCCGCCGTACCGGCGATATCATACATTACCTGACCGCAAACCGGTTCAGTAGTGCGCTGTAAAAATGATAGCTGGCCATTATTATTATCATTGCTACCGAACTTCGCCTCGTATTTCGCTCGCAGTTCCGGTACATAATAGTCGGTAAAACAAGCGGTATGGTTAGTTTCGTTATAATATCTATCAGGGTTAACAAAAGCCAGGGCTGATTTGTTAAAGTCATAGATACCAATATCAAAGTTGACCTGTGATTTTCCTACCCTATCAGTAAATCCGAAATAACCTATAAGCTCACCTGGCTCCAGTGTGACTTGGATAAACTTTGGATGGCAAGTTTTGTAATATATCGGAGCTCCATTTCTGGTACCGAAATCCATTTTTTGAGAGTCATCACAGTTGGAATCCACTTTTTCCGTGATGGCCGATGATAATTTGTCTGATAATTTTGTAAGATGGATAAAGGTTAAATTAATACCGCGGCAAGGTGCAAAGTTGAGCTGATAATCAGGGGCGACTTTTTCATTGGTTTCCTTATAGTACATTTGTTTATTTTCTATCCAGATTAAAGTTATTCTTCCCGGCGCATAGATCGGCATATCTGGGACAAAAATATTGTTGTTTGGATAAACATGGTCGGTCGGGACAACATGGCCGGACATACTAGAGTTACCGAGCGGGATAATCATGTCCGGTTTATCACCATCCATGAACGGCTTAGTAAAAAGCCCGGAAGTGTCGGCCGGACAAACAGGAAGATTTTCGGCTAAAGCAATATTCTGTTCTTGACCTACTCCCTTTTTGTCATCAAATTTATTTTCATCTTTTTTATGGGCATCATTAGTGATTATACCGAAAACGACCAATATTATTATAATACCTAACCCAAACCATAGAAAGTATCTGAAAAATAATTTTTTCATAGTATTAAAATTATCATTATCATTTTTATGTCGTTAATTATAATTTTTATTATACCAAATAGACTCTTTTTAGAACCTTATTTATTAGGGCTGGAGAATATCTTCAGTGCGCCCATTAATCGAAATAATAACATTTTTTACGCTAGAAAATTGTTTAAGAGTGGCGTTAATTTGAGCGATAATTGCTGCACTACGACTGGAACCGCCGCCGCCCGCCTCTAATTGCTCATTAAAATCTACTTTAGCTACTCCATTTTCAATAGTTAAGCTTTGAATCTTAACGTCAGGTCCGATAATTTTTACAAAACCGTCCCTCTCTTCCTCCAGAGTCGTACCAGCCAATAATTCAG
>JAVHRV010000075.1:0-2434 GCA_036171815.1 Patescibacteria group bacterium | reverse complement strand
AGTTTCGGTCCGTCGATTGTTTTAATTACTTTAGGAGCGGAGGGTGTGCTGTGTTATGATGGACATAGAATTTATCAGCGGCCGATTTTAAAGGAACATAAACGGGTCGACACAACCGGCATCGGTGATGTTTTTAATTCTTCGTTTGCCGCCGGTTTAAATATGTTTAATAATAATATTAATCAAGCTCTTAGTTTAGCCCTTAAAAATGCCGCGGCTAAAGTCGGCCATTTGGGGGCGCATAATGGTTTAATTAAATTGTAATATGTTAGCAGGAGTAATAATTAAAAAATTGGAAAAATATTCTGACGAGCGCGGTTGGCTGACGGAAATTTTTCGAACTGATGAATTAAATTTTACGCCCCACATGTCTTATGTCAGTTTGACTAACCCGGGAGTAATTCGCGGTCCTCACGAGCATGTCGAGCAAAGCGATTGTTTTGTTTTTTTAGGGCCGGGTAATTTTCGCTTATATTTATGGGACAGACGGCCGAGTTCGACTACTCTTGGTGAGTCTTTAGAAATTGAAGTGGGAGAAAATAATCCGGTTTTAGTAATTGTGCCGCCCGGAGTCGTTCATGGTTATAAATGTATTTCAGCCGTACCGGCGCTTAGCATTAATTTGCCGTATAAATAAAATAATGTACAAGTAAAAAACGCGCCGGTCGACGAGATTCGCTGGGAAAAAGATCCTAATTCACCCTATCAGATAAATTAGATTATTGAAAATTATGTTTTGTTCGCTCAGGATTTTTTCTGTGGCAAAAACTCACTTATTCGTTTTTGCTCTACGAAAAAATATTCGCTCTCTAAAACATAATTTCCAATAATCTGCTAACCATATGTGTATATTCTGTCAGATTGCCAGCGGCGAATTACCGTCCTACAAAGTCTATGAAGATGAGAAGACTTTGGCCTTTTTAGATATTACGCCGGTGAGTCCCGGTCATACTTTAGTGGTGACTAAAACTCATTATCAAGATTTGGAAAATATTCCGGAAATGGAATTAGTTAATTTAATAAAAGTAGTTAAAAAAGTTAGCCAGTTGTTAAAAGATAAATTAGGTTTCAACGGTTATAATGTTACTAATAATAATGGCGTTCTGGCCGGTCAAACTATTCCTCATTTGCATTTTCATATCATCCCGCGCCATGCCGGCGATGGCCACGGACCTTGGCAGCACGGTCAGTATCAGCCCGGTGAAGCCGAAGAAATCATTAAAAAAATAACTAGTTAATATGAAACTATTAGTTACGGGTGGCGCCGGTTTTATCGGCTCTAACTTTATTCATTATTGGTTGAAAAATTATCCCAGTGACCAGATTACTAATTTGGATCTTTTAACTTACGCCGGGAATTTGGATAATTTAAAAGATTTACAAGATAACACCCATTATAAATTTGTTAAAGGCGATATTACCGATGCGGCGCTAGTGAATGAGCTTGTTAAAGACGTAGAACTGATTGTCCACTTTGCCGCCGAAAGCCATGTCGATCGGTCGATAAAAAATAGCGCGGATTTTATTAAAACTAATGTCGAAGGAACCCGGGTTTTATTAGAGGCCGCGAAAAATAATGGCAATATTCGTTTTCATCATATTTCGACCGATGAAGTTTTCGGCGCTCTGGCTTTTGACGCTCCGAAATTTAAGGAAACCACTCCGTACGATCCGCGCTCGCCTTATAGCGCCTCTAAAGCCGCGGCCGACCATTTAGTCCGAGCTTACTACCATACTTATAAATTACCGATGACGATTTCTAATTGTTCTAATAATTACGGGCCGTATCAATATCCGGAAAAATTGATTCCGCTGTTTATTACTAATTTATTAGAAGAAAAGAAAGCCCCGGTTTATGGCGTGGGCGCTAATATCCGCGATTGGATTCATGTCGATGACCATAATCGCGGTGTTGATTTGATAATTAAAAAAGGGAAAATTGGTGAAACTTATTGTTTGGGTGGTAACAATGAAAAAACTAATTTAGAAATAACTAAACTGATCCTGCGCTTGATGGAGAAGGGCGAAGACATGATCGAATATGTAACAGATCGCGCTGGTCATGATTTGCGTTACGCTATTGATTTTACTAAAGCTCGGACGGAACTGGGTTGGGAGCCCCAGATAGACTTTAGCGTCGGTTTAATTAGTACTTTAAATTGGTATAAGAATAATGAAGCTTGGTGGAAAAAAATAAAACCATAAATATTAAGGAAAAAATATGAAAAACAAAAAAATTTTTATTATTGAAGATGACGCTAATTTGCTCTATGGTCTAGAGGCGCAGTTCACCGCCGATGAATTCGAGGTTGAAACGTCGTCCGGCGAAGAAGAATTAGAGGAAATAATTGATCAGCTTAAAGATTTTAATCCCAGCTATGTGATTTTGGATTTAATTTTACCAAAAGTTGACGGTTTTGAAGTTATGGAAGTT
>JAVHRV010000074.1:0-2443 GCA_036171815.1 Patescibacteria group bacterium | reverse complement strand
TAACTATACACTAAGCCCCGAATTAATCAGGGCATAGTGCATAATAATAAACTTTATTGCTCTAACGATTCATTCCTCTGCCCGTGCCCATTCTACCAGCACCTTTACCGCTGCCATTCTGTAATCCACAACCAGAACCGGAATCATTATTTAAACCCAAACCGAGTTCTTGACGAATTTTTTGTGCTTCTACTGTTTTACCCTGTTCTGCTAAATTATGAGCCTCGGCAAACTTATCAAAATTATCTTTATTAATGACCTGCATAACTCGACCATTTCCCGTCATAAGACTCTTCCAAGCGTTATAGTCTTTATTCTCAAATGCCTGTTCCATGGCTGCGTGACGATCTATCGAATAGTTTGGTCCCTTAACGGTTGGATCACCTTGATAAGCAAAAACAGCACTTGCTGATAAACCCGCGATACCAATTATAGCTAAAGCGCCTAAACCTAATGTAATTTTTTTCATATATTTTTATAACTTAATAATTTATGGCTATATTCGACCTTTCGCCTCTAATACAAAAAGTGGAGCCTTTTTCTTTCACGACTTGCATTAATAAGCCTACTTGAGAATAATATTAAATAGATAGCCGGTTAAGATAATCCCAGCGCTAACAACAGAAGCGAAAATAATAATTAGTTTAGTTTTCATTACTTTCTTTAAAATCATAAACTCCGGTAGAGATAAGGCGGTTACAGCCATCATAAAAGCTAATGTAGTGCCCATAGCAACCCCTTTTTCAGTTAAAGCACTGACTAACGGGATAACTCCGGCAGCATTTGAATATAAAGGAACGCCAATTAAAGTGGCCAATGGTACAGCATACCATTTATCTGCGCCCGCATATTGAGCTAGAAAATCAGCCGGTACATAACCGTGAATCCAGGCGCCAATGCCAACACCGATAATAATATATAACCAAACTTTTTTAACAATATCTAAAGCATAATTTAACGCATAAATATCTCTTTCTTTTTGACTCTTTTTTATTTCAGTAAAAGTTTTATCTGTTGATTTATTCTGCCAAACAAAATCAGCTACCAGATGTTCAACTTTCATGCGACCAATAATTAAACCAGAAATTATAGCAATAATTAAACCGCTCAAAATATAAAGTAAAGCAATTTTCCAGCCGAATAGACCAAAAAGTAAAACTAATGCCACTTCGTTTATCATCGGCGAAGCTATTAAAAAAGAAAAAGTAACACCTAGTGGTACGCCGACTTCCACGAAACCTAAAAATAAAGGTACTGCCGAACAGGAACAGAATGGAGTAATTATTCCGAGCAGAGCTGCTAATATGTGGGCTGTTAATTTACTTTTTTTAGCCAAGAATAAACGAACCTTTTCTGGTGGCAAGTATGTTCGAATATACGAAACAACAAAGATGATAACAAACAGTAAAATAAAAATCTTAAGAGTATCAAAGATAAAAAAGTTAACCGCATTAGCTAATAGTGTTTTCGGTGCAATATTAAAAACAGCATAAGTTAACCAATCGGCTAATAATTGTAAGGGGTAAAACATATAATTAACCGCGAGAGCAGCAAGAACAACTATCCATAACTTCATCATCAGAATAATTGTTAGCTGACATAATAATTTCTTTAATCTTTTCTAAATTAGGCAAAGAACCAGCCAGCATTGTTTTCCCATTAACCGTTAAAACCGGTGATGACATAACGCCCAGGGCGATTATCTTTTGAATATCGGTTACATATTCAACTTTAGTCTTCAAGCCCAATTCGATAACCGCTTTTTTAGTTAATTCAAATAACTTTTTACAAGTTGGGCAACCTGATCCCAAAACTTGGATTGAGGTAATTTGCTTATTCATATTTTTTTAAGAAGTTAAATAATGATAAATTATATTTTTTAAATATTGCGGGGTTTATAGAATAATAATTGCGTTTCCATTCTTGTCTAATCTTAAGCAAACCAAAATCTAGCATAATTTTTAAATGGCTGGAAACCAAATTTTGTGCCAAACCAAGATTTGGAGAAATCTCACAAACACAGTGTTCACCGTCTTTTAACAAGCATAAGATTCTTAAGCGATTGTCGTCCCCAATGATTCTAAAGAATTTGGCCAGGGTAGCGAATTCGGCCGTTAGTTTTTTATTTGTACAACATTTTTCTTTCATATATTTATAATCAATTTATATTGATATGATACTTCGTTTTAAAAATAAGGTCAAATAGCTATAATTATTAAACCTTATTCCCCTAAAATTTCCGCCCACTTCTCAATTTCCCCAATAATTCCGTCAAAATTTTGAGAAATTTTAGACTTTAAGACTACCAAGAGAAACGTTTACGAAATTAGAAATGCGGGGCGGGCATTTTTTTGGCGGAATTACCATAAAAAATACAAAAGAAAAAGCGGTGTCCCGCCCAAGTGATAATGTCATAGGGTGGCCCAAATAGAAATGTCATAGC
>JAVHRV010000073.1:0-2501 GCA_036171815.1 Patescibacteria group bacterium | reverse complement strand
CAATAAAGTAAAAATCCCCATACTAAACCATTTTAAACATAACTTAAACTCTCCCTCTTTTTCTAAGCGGCGCGCTGAAAATAAAATACGGCTAGAGTTAATCATTCGAAATTTTCCTTGAGTCGCTAGACGATTACAATAATCAAAATCTTCAGCTACATAAATTCCGACATCAAACCCCTTAATCGCTTCATGCCCGGATTTCTTCGCTAATATAGCGGCGCCGGCTCCCACCGGAGAAAAATACTGTCGCAACCAGGAAAAAATATTAAAAAGAGTAGAATAAATATGGTAACGGGCTTTGTCGGGATTAAAACGAATATAAAAAGCGGCGCCCACTAAACCTAAAGCGGCAAATTCTTTTAAAGATTCATCTAAAAAATTCTCTGGCAGAACGGAGTCAGCATCCAAAAATAATAAAATATCACCCCGCGCCATCGCTGCACCATTATTCCTTTGCCAAGCGGGATGATGATGTTCGGTATCCGTTATAAATACACAATTATTCTCCAAAGCGATCTGATTAGTTTTGTCTAAAGATCCTCCGTCAGAAACAATAATTTCATAATCAAAAAAACTCTGAGCTCGAATAGAGGCGAGCAATCGAGGTAAATATTTTTCTTCATTTAAAGTAGGAATAATAATCGACAACATAAAAAATTATTTAAAAATTCCTCTCGCTAACTCCCAATAGCTTTTATCGCTATTCTTATATTGATAATACCACCATTCTACGCCCCATAAATAAGTTTTTTGAAAGTTAATATTAATGGCGTACTGTAAGTTAGCTTTAAATTGTGATGGACTAAACGATTTTTTAATTTCCGCCGGTGACAAATAGATAATATTACCATTAGGTACCCAAGGTTCAGCTTGTAGCTCAATAACGAGACGTTTATCCGGCTTAATCCCCGCCAAATAAGCTTTAAATTGATAAAACCAGGCCGGTATCGGATAACGCAGATAACCTAATTTAGGACTCCAAACGACGCGATAGACTGTACTACCGAATATATCCGCATATTTAGCTTCTTGGCGCCAATAGCTTAATTCCCCCGTAGCGGAAACTATAATCGGCCGGTTATCTAATTGTTTAACTAAATCAAATTCTCGCTTAAAAAAATCTTCATCACCAACTGGGCAAACGCCAAAGGCATCAAAAAACGGTTCATTTTCTAGCTGCCAAGAAATAATTGTCGCTTCATTTTTATAATGATTAACGACTTGTTCCAACATACTGAGCGCCCGGGCTTGAGTAGCCGCCAAGCTTTTTTTCTGAGCCCATTGCGGAGCGTGACATTCTGGCCAGCGCGGTAGACGCCAACCAATATTTACAATAAAACGAACATTACGCTTAGCTCCCTCCCTAATAATATAATCATACTGAGAAAAATCGTAATTATCCCTGACTTTTTCAATTTCATCCCAATAAATCGGCAACCTAATTTCTTTCACCTGAAGATCATCTAAAATAGCCGAATACACTTCTTTCCAATCTAGACCAATTTCTGAACAGAACTTGGTAGAAAAGGTTATCCCAAAAAAATCCGAGCGATGTTTTAAATCCTGCGTGAGCGGATAGTTACTGGCTAGTTTAAAAAAATAAATCAACAAAATAAAAAAGACAAAACCCGTTATCGGCCAAAATTTAAAAAAATTTTTTATTCTCTGAATATTTTTCAACTGAATATTTTTTGACATATTAATTAATTATACAATACAGTCCTAACCCGATAATCACTACGGCGCTCAATTTTTTGAAAAAGACTGGCCAGGAAAAAGTTTCTTTCAATAACTTAGGCGATAAAAGAGCCAGCCCGGTACCAATAATCAAGAGAAAAGCATATTGTGCCCCCTGTAAAGCATTGACCAGAGCGACGGAACCTAAAAAAATAGCATAATTTTGTAAAAGAAAACCTAGGGAACCAAGCAATTGATTAAAAAAAACCAAAATCTGATTTCGATGAGAGGAACTCTTATAAAATTGACTTATAATTATCCGGCGTTCCGACCTTGATATTAAAAAAAGTATCACAAGTAGGGCCGCTCCTAAACGATTCCACATAAAAACACTAAGAAACGGCTGCGTACTATATAAAAATTTAGTACTCAGAAAATACGTTGAATAGGCTAAAGCCGCTAATACGGCGAAACCAAAACCGCCCATTTTTATTTCTTGAGTCAATCGCAATTTATTAAATACTCGGCTGGCATAACTTCGCTGGACCGGTAAAAAAGCGACAATTAATATTCCCATCAGCAAAAAGAGAAAACCTAAAAACTGCAAGGCGGAAAAATGTTCTTTAAAAAATAACCAAGAAAATAGAATAGAAAAAACCGGTGTTAAGCCACCCACTAGTATTAATATCCGAGACGCTTCGCCGCGATATAAAGCTTCAAACAAAAACCAAATAGCTAAAGCAAAAATTCCCCCCGCCAGGAGATTGCCAAAAAATAATCCACATCCAGGCCTACTTAAAAACCTAGGTGCCAACAAGAAA
>JAVHRV010000072.1:0-2529 GCA_036171815.1 Patescibacteria group bacterium | reverse complement strand
TGGCGGGATTGCTTGCATATGGTGGTCATGGTATAGTTTTTTTACATTTTTGCAAAGATGCGCTTATAGCTCAGTTGTAGCGGTTCCATGCGCAACCCTACAAAAGATAATAGGTGTTAAAATAAATACACGCGCTTATAGCTCAGCTGGTAGAGCAGCTCCCTCTTAAGGAGACGGTCGCAGGTTCGAATCCTGCTGGGCGCACCACGACAATATGCTTAATCTCATTATTTTTGGCCCGCCCGGCGCCGGTAAAGGAACGCAGGCCGCTTTAATCGCTAAAAAATATAAATTAACCCATTTATCCAGCGGGGAGATTTTGCGACAAGAACTCAAGAACGGCGAACTAGGGTCTAAAATTAGAAATTATCAAGCCAGCGGTAAATTAGTGCCAGACGCCTTAATTATTAAAATGATGGAGAGCGCCATACAGAAAAATTTACACGGCCGGGGATTTATCTTCGACGGTTATCCGCGCACTATTAAACAAGCTAAAGCTTTAAATAAATTCTATCAAACTAATAAAATATTCTTGTCTTTAATTATTAATTTAAAATTAAGCGAACCGGAGGCGGCTAAACGAATACTACTGCGCGGCCAAACTTCCGGCCGATCGGACGATAATACTAAAACTATTCGAAAACGCTTTCAGGTTTATCGCCAAGCGACCGAACCCATCTTAGAATATTATAAAAAACAAAAAAAATTAATTAATATCGACGGCCGACCAGATATAAAAACTATTTTTCAACTTATATCTAACCAAATAAAAAATAGCTAAAAATAAAAAAGAAAAAGAGGAGACTAATAAGGAGCTCCTCTTTTTTTGAATCATGACCGGCCTATTGGATTAAGCCAATAGAGACCCAGTCATCATTCAATGATACGTTTATATTCTGGCTGGCAATGGATAAACCACCAGCATAAGCGTATCCACTGGGCGTTTTGGCCCAATATAACTTGTGAATTAAAACCCGTCCATCATCATAAAACACTGGTTCAACATACTTATAGAATTTGGGTCTATAAACTTCAACTTCCTTCAGATACCGGAGTATTTGCGGTTTGGTCGATATTCCTTTAACCTTATGTTCTTTAAGACTGCGCGTAGTATTTTTATTAGGAGGACCGCCCTTGATTCTATGTCTTTTTAGAATCGCTAGGGTTTCTTCACTTGGTAATATCCGAACCTGACTAAATGGCCCTGAAACTCGTAAACCCCTATTAAATTGGAGCTCCCGATAATCACCGACCTGCAACTCTTCTGGGAGTTTAACTATTGAACTTTCCTTCGAGTTACGTTTAGGCTTGAAGAAACCGACTGGCACTAACGTTGATCCGCTTCGAGACGGCTTTTTCTTATTAGCCGGTCTTTCCGGAGAACCCTTCAGCACAGATTTAGCTAGCGGATGTAACTTTTTCACTAAGACAAAACTTTTCGGATCTTTTTGAAAATTCAAAATATCCACTGTGTCAGATCTTAAAACACATTTCGCCGCGATCACTAAGGGTTGCCCCTCGGCTAAGCTGCTAGCTAGACAAGCGGCCCAATGAGCAACCGCCGCCGCAACCTCATTTTTAATTTCATCGGACAGAACTGTTTGTTTTAGCTCACAACCAAATTGATTAATGAGCAGCAAAGAGGAAATACACATAGAGACTCCATTATTTATGAATGATTGAATTGATTGGGTTTATTTAATTTGAAAAGAACTTTATAAAAACCGAGTCTTTTGACTCGGTTTTTATTTGCTATTGAAATTTGTCTGATTATTTACGCATTCAATTTACAAATAAAAACCGACCCATCTAAAATAATGACCGGCTTAATGAGGTTCCAACGGTTTACTTGTAAATTATAGTTAAACATACTACCCATTATACTAAAACTGATTAGCTAGTCAAGGGTTTGTTGTGGATAAATACCTTTAATTATTTTAAAGTTATCCCTAACTAATCACCGTCCCCTTAAATTTCTTATCTGATAAACAGTTAGCTAAATTAGATAAATTATCACCATTTAAAATCATCACCCTTAATTTTTCTTTCTGGGCTGCCTGCGAAGCCACGGGATCAAAAGGCAGGTTTAAACCCGGCTGCCACTTACTGCCAACAATTTTACGAAAAGCCGGCCAAGCAACCGCTTCTAATTTTTTAGCCGCCGCAAATTTTTTAGGATCCTTATCATAAGCATAATCAATATTGGAAAGATTAATAACTGTTTTAGCCTTATTGTGCTTTGCTACTAGAACGGCGACATAGTCGGTTGACCAACCCGGTTTATAACCGCCGACAAAAATCACCGCTTCTTTAATTTTCCTTTTCTTGGTCGGATCAGTGATAACTTCGCCGTAAGCTAGCCGACCAAAAACGATTTTAAGTAGCTCCGCGTTTAATCGAGTCGCCCTGATACCAACTAAATCGCGATCAGAATGTTTAATCGGACCCGTCTCTAAAGCCGCTTTAATATAAACTCGAGCGGTATAGCCGCCGCCGACTACTAAATAAAACCGGTGACCTCGCTTTACC
>JAVHRV010000071.1:0-2531 GCA_036171815.1 Patescibacteria group bacterium | reverse complement strand
ATTAATGTTACTAGTAAAATCTTGTTTTTTGTCAGGAGTAATTAAACTGGCTCTACTAGAATAGGCGGGGTATAGTATAAATATGAACGTTATTATGATTAGTGAGAGCAGTGTCTTTTTCATAGCGATATTAGTGGGTAGTTGGCTTAAATATTGGGCGGCTAGCGATAGAGGATTCTGTGGTTTAATTAAAATATTTAATAATAAAGTAGCTGATTACATAAGCCGATAGGGTAACGATAAATCCGATTAAGGCATTCATAATAATACCATTGGCCTTTTTTACTTTCTCCGCGTTATCACGAGCCGTCATCCACATCAGGCCTCCATAGAGGAGTAGTCCGAAGAAAGCAATCGCTATTAAACCTAAAAAGACATAAATTACCTGGCTCATTATTCCGTTTATGGTTGTCGCGGAAGCGGTTTCATATCCAGCGTTATCGGCCGTATTTTTTAAGCCGCTTTTTTCTATAAAATCATAAGATCCGGCCGCGTAGACGCTAGCACTACTTAAAATAAAGAGCAGGGCACCAACTATAATATAATTTTTATTTTTTAGTTTGAACATCGGTTATTTTATAACTTCTTGTCCTAAGAATGAGGTAAGGGCATAAGCCGCAAAGACTATAATAATGCCGATAACGGAGTTAATTATAAGATCCTTCGCTTTAGTAACCAGTTGTTCATTACCATTAGAGGTCATCCACATTAAACCGGCATAAATCATTAAGCCTAAAAATAAAACACCGACGAAAGATAGGATAACCCCGATAATCTGGCCAGTTTTCGTACTTAAAAAATTAGTATAATCTTTTCCTAAACTACCCTGGAAAGCGCTGACCTTTCCGGCCGTATCATTAAGGCCATAACTAGGATCAGTTTGAGCGTTTGTTGCTATCGTGCCAAAAATTAGGGCGCCCCAAATAAATAGCAATAGTAAAAAAATTAGCTTTTTCATAATATTATTCACTGTCCTGGAGACAATAATTTGCATTCAGGACAGTGACTCCCATTGTTTAATGAGAATCACTTTTTATATTCTTAATTAGCTACTGCCGTATTAAGAGAGTTGATAACAAAATTGGCGATGCCCCAAGAAGCCATTATAATAACTAATCCGATAACGCCAGCGCCTAAAAGTTGTCTCGCTTCACCGGTTTTTTCTTCATTGCCTCCGGCTGTCATCCATTTGAAACCGCCTAATAAGATGATGCAAACAGCAATCACACCCAAGAATCCAAGAGCGACATTAATCACTCTGCCGATAATTGTTCGAGGATCGCTATTAGTTAGAGAGCCGCCTAAGCCATTACTGACCTGGTTTAAACCTGGGTCAAATTCTACAGCGTGGGCCGGCACTACTAATAAGGGAAGAGCGAGTAAAGAAATAATTGCTAAAGATATAAGATGCTTAGAGATTTTTTTCATATTTCACCACCTTTCTAGTTTTAAAAAATTTTATAGTTTAATTTTAGCATATTAATTTAAACAAGACAAATATATTTAGCTATGCTAGAATATCTATATCTGGCTGTTATTAGCTAATTTTTATGGGTAAATTTTTAAAGATTGTCAATTTTCGTTATATTTTTTGGTTTTTCTTATATTTTTTTATTTTTTGTCTTTTACTGAGAAATTCTTTTGGTTATTTAGACCCAGATTTTGGTTGGCACTTAAAAGTCGGTCAGGATATCGCTCGCACCGCGCTCGTACCTCAGAGTAATAATTTTAATTATAGTTTTACTGGAGATTGGGTCGACCATGAATGGTTAAGTAATTTTGTAACTTTTTTAGTTTACGAAAAAAGTGGCTATATTGTTTTATCCATAGCCTTTGCCTTATTAGTAGTTTTTACTTTAATAATATTAAATTTTTTCGTGAGATCGTTACGAGTTCCTAATAGCTTTTTTTTAATTAGTATTTTTCAAGTCTTCGGCGTCGTCGCTTCTTTGCCGCATTTAGGCGTTAGGATACAAGAAATAGCTTTGTTATTTTTATTACTGTTGCTTATTATTTTGCAAAGCTATACTAAAAAGAGGCGCTTATATATTTTATTATTTTTACCCCTGTTTATTTATCTTTGGGCTTGTTTACACGCCAGTTTTTTAATTGCCCTATTTTTATTAGGCGCTTGGTTATTTATTAAGAATATCGAGGCGCTAATTTGGCGCTATTGGCCGAAAGTTTGGCTAGATTCGGCCGGTGTTTTGTCGGCTAAAGAATTATTAGGCGCGACAGGGATATTCTTTTTATCGTTTGTCGCTACTTTATTTACTCCGTATAAATTAAGTCTTTACTCTTTTTTAAAGGGTTATGGAAATACTGTTTATCAGTCCTATATTCAAGAATGGCTTTCTCAATTTTTTTTCCCCTTTTATTACGGTCAACTTTTTTATTTAGCTTTAGTCACTTTAGCGTTGTTGTTATATTTATATTATGCCTTGGCACGGCGGAAATATTTTAAAATTAATTTATGGAGTCCATTTATAGTCATCTTGTTTATTATTTTAAGTTTTAAATCTCGTCGTCAT
>JAVHRV010000070.1:0-12185 GCA_036171815.1 Patescibacteria group bacterium | reverse complement strand
GGGGGGGGGGGGGGGGCAATGCCGACGGCGCAAGTACCGTCTGGAGATCGCGAAGTGGTCCTAGAAATAGGCGTGACTTATAATATTAAATAAATAAAATAAAACAATTTTGGTTCTGACTTATTAAAATTAGGGCCTTTATTTCATGTTTCTTATGAACGGAAACGGTAACCCCGATTCTAATCGTAGCGCTTTAAGCGGCAAGACGGTTCTAATCGTTAATACGGCGGGCGCGAGTGACCCTCTTCATTCCAAAAAATTTTTTATCAAGAAAGTAAAAAATTTGGGAGTTAATATAGTGATCCTAAGTAAAGAGGCTAATACTTTTCAGCCTTATGTTGACTATTGTTTGACCGCTGATACCTCTAATTACGCCGAAGCTTTAATAATCTTGGATAATTTTTTAAAGGAGAGACCTGGTCTTAAATTGGATGGGCTGATTACTTTTTTGGAAGATGATGTTCTTTTGACCTCTAAAATAGCCGATAAATATAAGTTAATTAATACTTCTTTTAAGGTTGCGAGCGGTATCCGCAATAAATTTTTTCTACGAAAGTTTTGTGCGGCTAATAATTTACCGACGATAAAATTCAAAGAATTAAAGAGTAGTCGCGATTTAGAAGAAGCGGCTAATTTTCTTAATTTTCCTCTGGTAGTTAAACCGGCCTATGGGGCGGCCAGCGCTTTTGTTGTTAAGGTTAATAATTTAGAAGAATTAAAAGAGAGCTATAACTACATCAAAAAAGATATTTCGCCTAAAATAGAATCCGCCTTAAATGACGGTTTGGATATTTTTGCTGAAGAATATATTGATGGTGATGAGGTCGATATGGATATCCTTATTCAAAATGGTAAGATAAAGTTTTGCGCGATTTCTGATAACGGCAAAACTAAAGAGCCGTTTTTTATTGAAACTACGCGGATTACCCCCTCTAATTTACCGCAAAAAAATCAAGCTGAATTAGTCGTCATGGCGGATGAAACTTTAGAAAAACTCGGTATTTTAAATGGTTGTGTTCATTTTGAAGCGAAGTATACGGCGCGTGGTCCTATTCCATTAGAGATAAATTTACGTTTAGGCGGCGATGAAGTATACCCGAGCGTGAAAGTTGCCTGGCACGTTGATTTAATTGAAAATCTTTTGAAGATTGCTTGCGGTATTTATATCCCGAAATTTGAATTTCCCGTCGGCCCTTACGAATACTTAGTGGCTAAAACTTTTTCGGCCGATTATTCGGGGATTATTGTTAATTTAGCAATTGCTGATGATTTAAAACGACGACCTTATGTTAAAGAGTTTCAGTTTGAGAAAAAAATCGGTGATTCTGTTCTGTCGCCGCCGGAGGGTTACGAGTATCTGGGCTGGATTCTCGTTTCTGGCTCTAATCCTTTAGACGCTCAAGATAATTTACAGGAGGCGGAAAAAGACATTAATTACGAAATAGCTAAGTTTCATCCGGCTTCATCCATTGGCAAGACCACTCGTCGTTCGCCTTTTTCTGTTTCGGCCATTAATGTCGATATTTTAAAACGTCGTAGTAAGATTGAAAAAATTCGGCGCATGGAAATTTCTAATCAACGTAACCTTCATGTCGGCATCGCCTGCAATTTATACGAGGAAGAGGCGAGTGATCAAGAAGTGGCGGTCGAGAATGATTTAACGGTCATTGGACAGGAGATTGAAAAAACTTTGCGGGCAAGAGGCTACAAAATTAGTTTTTTTGATTTTAATGATTTACCTAAGGCTTTTAACGATTTAAAGAATAGTGACGTTGATTTAGTTTTTAATGTTTGTGAGCGGATTAATAATTCTAGCTTGCTCGAGCCACACGTTGCTTCTATTCTAGATACTCTGCTAATTCCTTATACGGGTTCGAACCCGTTTACTTTAGGCCTCTGCATTGATAAGATCCGAGTGAAAAAATTATTATCTTATCATAAAATACCGACCCCGGAATGGGACTACGTCTATTCGCTCGACGATGATATTCGAGAGGATTTACGTTATCCGCTTATTGTTAAACCGGCTAACACGGATAATTCTATCGGTATTACGAACGATTCGGTCGTCCGCAATAAAGAAGAATTATATCGTCAGTTAGAAAAAGTCTTGAAAGAAATAGGCCGGCCGGCTCTAATTGAAGAGTATATTGATGGCGATGAATACGATGTGCCAATTATTGGTAGCGAAGAGGATGATTTAAGAATCTTGCCTCTCGCCCGTTCAATCTTCGACGAATTACCGGCTAATCTTTGGCATATTTATCCCTTTGAAGCTAAATACGCGGATAAAAGCGAATATGACAAAATTATTCGCCAACGGCCGCCGAAAAATATTGGTAAAAAGTTAGAGACGCTTTTAGGCGAAATCGCTTTAGATACTTATAATATTTTAGATTGCCATGATTATGGTCGAATTGAAATTAGAGTTGATAAGAATAATAACCCCTATGTTTTAGAACTTAACCCTAATCCGTCCTTAAATGCGGATGGTACTTTTTCTGCTTCCGCGGAGCTTATCGGTTTAGATTACGGCGATTTCTTAGAAGAGATTATTCGTTTAGCGATTAAACGTTATAAAGATAATCCGCCCTATTATCATTTGCAGCCCAACGTCATGTAATTTATGCTGACTATTAAAATTATTACCGATCTAAAAGAGGCGGAAATTTTGTGGCGAGTTTTATCGCCTCAAAAAACTATTTTTGATGAATGGGATTTTCGTTACTGTTTTTATAAATATCATTTCTATCCTTTAAATTTTATTACTGCTTATGAAGACGGTGAGCCGGTGGCTTTATTGCCGCTAGAACATCATCCCAATTACGGTTTAAAATTTATCGCTGAAGATCCGTGCGAAGAGAACCGTCTTTTTGTTAAAACTGGTTATGAATACATTATTCCGGAGTTATATGCGGCAGTTACGGAAGCGGCTAAATGTTATGATATTTCTGGCGAGGATGAATTTACGATGAAGATGCCGCTAGAGGATTATAAATATGTTTTGCCCCTAAAGGGACTAGGAAATTTTTCTGATTTTTTAACAACCCGCTTAAGAGCTAAACGGCGGCGGAGTTTAGAAAAAGAACTTAACTCTTTAGCCGGTCATCAGATTCTAGCGTCTACTAGTCGGCCAGAGGAAATGGCGGAAGATTTAAATTTATTATTTGAGCTTAATACTAAAAATTTTACTGAAGAATCTTATTTATTGAAGCCAGAACAAGGCGCTTGGCTTGATCTTTTAAAGTTAAATTTTTCCTGGCGTCTGATGACTTTAGAAATAGGAGGCATTAAACAGGCAGTCTCCCTGAGCGTCCTACATAATAACGATTGGCATTATCTTATTACGGGAGTTAATTTTAGGGCTTTCCCGGGGTTAGGTAAATATTTAGCTAAAATTAATATAGAAGCGGCAATTACTGAGGGGGCGGCTGTTTTTGATGCTGGATTAGGGGACTGCGGTTGGAAGCATATTTGGCATTTAGATAAAATACCGCAGTATGAATTTATTAGGCCATAGATGAAATTTTGTCTGATGACGACTACTGTCAGGATAGTGGCGGTTACTGTCAGAGAAAGCGGTTGAGCCTGTCTTTATTGGCATATTTAAACAGCTATGCTATAATGTACTTATAAACATTGAGTTTTAAACAGGTGGCCTTTAAAAGCCCCGATAAATATTCATTAAAATTGTTGTTAGTAAATTTAAATAAGAATTATTTAATTTTTGGTCATTATCATTAAACGGTTTTTACTGTTTACTGTTAATCCCCATGCTACAATTATGTCAAAAATGACAAAATCGCAGATGATTGCTTCTTTAGCCGAAGCAACCAGCTTGAGCAAGAAAGACACGGCTAGTTTTATGGATCAATTAGCGGAGTTTGTTTATAAAGAAGTTAAAAAGAATGGTGAATGCATTGTTCCGGGCTTTGGTAAATTAGTAAAGGCTAAGAGAAAAGCTAGAGAAGGTCGTAATCCAGCCACTGGTGAAGCGATTAAAATACCGGCAAAAACAGTAGTTAAATTTCGTTTAGCTAAAATTGTTAAAGATACTGTTCTATAGTTGATTAAGGTAAATAGGAAAAATTTTAAAACCATCTCGTCGGAATCCGAGATGGTTTTTATTTACAAAAAATCTATCACCACTTCAGGCAATAGATTTTCTGCTCTTAACGTTTATTATTAAATTATTAAAATTTCCATTCTTTGACGTATTGTCCTAAGCCGAAATCATGTAGTTTATTTTTTAGTTTAGTATTTTTATGACAAAAAGAAAGAAGTGATCCGATTTCGATTTGATATCGATTTTTGACAATTCTATAACGAAAATTTTTATCATTCTTAATAGCGCGGCGAATAGTTTTTCCAGTTAAACCTCCGAATTCCGCCGCCCCTGAAACAGATATCCAAACAGGATAAGAAACTTCTTTATTTGTCAAATTAGCTAAATTAGACATGGTTAATTAATTATATTTAAGTCTAGTTTAGTTTAGACTTAAATATATAAATAAGCTAATAAAAAATAAAAATTTATTTAAGTCTATTGTTTATTAGACTTAAATAATTAGTATTATTTAATTTTTAAAAAATTTAATGGTAAAAATGGTAAAAAATGATCAAAAAATAAAATAACCATGAATAGTCTATTACTTGATGGACTTAAGTCTTAATATCTTATACTTTATAAAAATAAAGTCAAGGATTTTATCTAAAACCTATAATCTAAGAAGATTATAATTTATTAAAAAGAATATAAATCATAAAAGAATATAAAGAATATTATAAGAAATTTATAGCCTAAAATTTTAAAAGGCCGGATATTTTAATTAGATTAATTAGAGGTAAAATATTTGCTCTCGGAAGTTATTTATGCTAGAATAATCTAAGAATTTAAAAGGATAATCACGGCGGGCGATATATTTCCCGTTATTTTTTGTTAAAACCATTTAACAGTGTTTTCATGTCCAATTTAGCCCAAAAATTTAGAGATCGTCGGATTCTTAATCGCTTAAAAAATCGCGATAAAGAGGCCTTTATTCGAGTTTATGATCAAAACGTTAAGGATATATATCGTTTTGTTTATTTTAAAATCAGTAATAGAGAAGAGGCTAATGATTTAACGTCCATGATTTTTTTAAAGACCTGGAACCATATTCAAAATAAAACTCTAGAAGATGCTAAAACTTTGCGAGCTCTTCTATATAAAATAGCCCGTAATTCGATTATTGATTATTATCGAGAAAATAACGGTAAAAAATTTACTTCTTTAGACGACCAAGATAATAAATTGGAAATTATTGACGAGTCACAGAACACCCCGGAGGATTTAGACAAAGAAACTAATTTAAACTTAATTAAGAGTAAATTGCCACTTCTTAAAGATGAGTATCTGGAGGTAATAATCATGCGTTTTATTAATGACCTTTCTTTAGAAGAAATAGCGGATATTAGCGGAAAAAATAGAGGAAATGTTCGCGTTTTACTTCATCGCGCCCTTAATGCTTTAAGAGAATTAATAGAAAAAGAGCAGGGAAGCAATAATGAGTAGGTCTAGACTGTAACAATTTATCGAGTTTTACGTATATTATAGTGTATGGATAACCGAGAACTTATCGCTAAATTAAATAATTTGAAAAGCATGAATCCGGATTCGGCCTGGTTGGCTAATAATCGGGAGCTTTTATTATCACAAATTTCTAATTCAGGAGCTGAAAATATTAGCGCCTGGAAAGCCGTTTTAATTAATTTTTCTAGTGTCGCTCGAATCGCGTCTCGCCCCGTTTTTTCTTTAGGTGTTTTTATTTTACTGCTTCTTTTCGGCAGTTTTTTTGGTCGCAGTTTATTTTTAAATGCTAAGCCTAATGATTCTTTATATATTGCGAAGATAATTTCCGAGAAATTAAAAGTTAATACTACTTTTAATACTCAAGAAAGAGATAAATTAGCTTTGCAGTTTGCGACTGAGCACGCTCAAGCTATTACGAGCGTCTTGTCTGATCCGACTTTTAATAATGAAGCCAATAAGGACCAAGTGGCTAGATTAAATGATAATTTTAAAGAAGAGGTGGCTACCGTTCAAAATAAATTTAATAAATTAGACGCTAGTAAAAAGATGACTCGTCCTAGTACTGCTAATCCGAAATTAAATTCTGATTTTGCCCTTATTGATGATAATGTCGTGATTGCTGATAGCGCTCGCGATAAGCAGGGAATTCAATTAATTGATAGCGCCGCTAATCAAATAAAGGTGGAAGTATTAGAATCAACAAAAGCTAGTAGCGCTCTTAGTTCGCTGACCGCTAAGGAAGCTAAAATTAATTTAGCTAGTTCGACTGGAAATATTGCCTCTAGTTCTGAGTCAGCTCCCGAAGTTAATAAAAATGGTGCCAGTCAGATTTTAGACGAAGCGCAGAAGTTATTCGATCAGAAAGATTATTCCCAGGCTTCTAAAAAATTAAAAGAAGTTGAGGAAATTATTAAATAAGATAAGGTGGCTTCGAGCCGCCTAAGCGCTAATTTGTTAGTTTATCTCTGATTCTCGGTAAGACCTAATTGGAAGATCCGTCATCCCTTTTGGAAAAAGCCGAACGAGATAAATTAACAAATTCGCGTTTAAAGTTTATCTTTAGAGCGAATTGGCGAACCCCTAAAAGGTCGGGCCGCGGATAACGCGGTGGTTTGTCCCTTATAAATATCAATTCTTCAGTTCCAAGCTCGAACGATTTAGTAATTTGAATAAACAGTAAATCGGTTAAGCTTTTCTCCAGCTAGCGGGCAACACGCGCTCTGGCTGGCAGAACTTATTACTAAGATCAGCCGGCCTTCGCCTTAAGCCTTAATAAGCTGGTGAAGCGGGATTCCGACTGATTTACCGAATTAGTAAAATTTCTGATTTAGTAAAGCGGCGAACTGAACAACTTATCATTATTAATCAGTTTAAACTACTATTGTTTAGACAATTAAAAATGATCTTAAAATTACTTATGAAAAAATTACGCAAATTTTTAGTTGTTAGCGTAATGGTATTATCAGTTCTTGGTATGAGTTTTCCTTTTGGTGCGTCCGTGCAAGCGGCTGCTTCAACTGGTGATTTAATCAAGATGTCTGGTCATCCTGCCGTGTATTACATGGGCGCTAACAGCAAGATCTACGTTTTTCCTAATGAAGTTACTTACTTCACTTGGTACAAAGATTTCAGCGGTGTTATTACTGTTCCAACAGCTGAACTTCAGAGCTACACTATGAGTGGCAATGTTACCATGAGACCGGGGACTAAATTAGTGAAAAATACATTAAGTCCGGCTGTTTACGCGGTCGAACCGAATGGAGTTGCTAAAAAGATCCAGAGCGAAGCTCAAGCAGTTGCTTTATACGGCTCAGCTTGGGGCAAGAGAGTAGTTACTCTGCCTGATTCTTTCTTTACTAACTACACAGTTGGTGACCAATTACCATTAGGAAATATTCCGGTTGGTTCTTTAGTAAAAAATGCTGATTCAAGTGGCGTTTATTACTATGATGGTTCCAACTATCGTTTAGTAAGCGAGGCGGCTATGACTGCTAATCGTTTTGTTGCTTCTAATGTTTTAACCGTTTCTAATACTATTACTGCGGGCGGTTCTAATGTTACTAGCGCTGAGTTCGTTGACGTTTCTCAGAAAGGCGGTACAGTTCCTCCAGGCCCAGTTTCTACTGGTTCTGGTTTAATGGTTTCCTTAAATTCCGCTACTCCGGCCGCTAACAATGTTCCTCAGAATACTTCAATTGAAATGTTGAAATTAAATTTAACCGCTTCTAATGATGGTGATATCAGTATTTCTGGTATTAAGTTATCAGCAGCTGGCTTGGGTACAGCGAGTGAAATCGACCAAGTTACTGTTTACAACAATGGCGTTAAATTAGCTTCTTCTAAAGATATTGATTCTAACAAAGTTGCTCAAATCAGTTTCACTAATGCTTTGTTAGTGACGAGAGGTTCAACCGTTACCTTATCGGTTAAAGCAAAAATCACCGGAACCGGTCATTATGCTTTACAGGTTGAAAAGGCTAGCGATATCAGCGCTCCTGGCGTTAATATTACTGGTGCTTTCCCAGTTAAAGGTAATGAAATGACTGGCGTTAACGTTACTGTCGGTGGTTTAACCATTGATGATGATGGTTCATTGTCTGATGTTAAATTAGGCGATCAACAAGCGACCTTAGCTAAATTTAAAGCCACGGTTGACGGGGTTGAAGACATTACTCTATCTTCAATTACTTTGAAGAAAGATTCTGTTTCTACCGCCTCTGATGCCTCTTTTGAGAACTTGAAATTATACATGGACGGCAGCGTTGTCGCTACCTCTAATGGAATTTCTAGTAGATATGTAACCTTTAACTTCACTACTCCAGTTACTATTTTAAAGAATAATAACAAGAGATTCGTCGTTAAAGGAGACGTAGTTGACGGAGCCGCTAAAACTTTAATGTTAGTTTTAGATTCCGTCACCGATGTTAATGCCGTTGGTAGTCATTATGGCTATTCTTCTTTAGTAACGAACACCTTAGCGGGTGATTCAGTTCTTATTAATGCTGGCGCTTTTACTATTGAAAAAGTAAATGCTCCTAATGATAAGATTAAGAAGGATACGACCGATGTTGAATTTGGTACTTTCAAAGTTACTGCTAATAGCGGTAAGAACGTAGAAATGTCCAGATTTAAATTATCGGTTCTAACCACTAACGACAACCAAGGTGCCGCTTCTGCTTTCACCTACATTGAAAATCTTGAATTATACAACAAGACTACTAATACTGTTTATGACTTAGCTTACGAATCTGGCAGTGCTACTAAGATTTATTCTAATACCAGCTTGGGCTTTGTTATGACAAGCGGTGTTACTTATGAGTTAGTTGTAAGAGCTGACGTTAAAGCTACCGCGACTGTTCAGGATTATACTCCGAGCATCGCTTCCGCTTATACTAGCTCTTCCGTTCAAGACGTGACCTTAAAGGAAACTGGTAATGACACTTTAATCAGTGATATTACCCCTAACTCAGTATCTTTGAAAAAAGTTACTGTTCAGGTTCCGGCCGTCACTTTCTCTAAGAATGCTTTATCGGCCGCTTATAACTCAGTAGTTGGTTCTTCGGATGTTGAAATTATTAATTTCAACGTTAAGGCTGGCGAAAGTTCAGCCGTGAAGATGACTGAGTTAAAGTTCGTCGATACGGTTAGTGATAACGGTACTCCTGACTCAATTACCAACGCCGTAGTTTCTGAATTCAAATTGTGGAAAGATTCTACTTTATTGAAGACAGTTTCGGCTTCCCAGTTATCGAGTGAAGAAATTACTTTCGCTGACTTAGCCGAAGTTATTCCGGCTAATACCACGGTTGTCTATAAAGTTACTACTTCTTTAGTTAAAGATTCTAATCTAAATACGAATACTCTTAACTATCGTTTAAGTGGTTATAGCGTAGAAGATACCGATAAAGGCGGAGCGGTTTATGACGCAGTGGCTGAAAATGTTTCAGCTAACGGTGTTGTAGCTGCCGGTGAAGTTGGTGGAACTAGTTTAGCTTCAGCTAGAACGGTTACTTTTGTTGGTACTGGTGCTCTATATGTCTCAATGGACAATACTGACACTGCTACTAATAAAGACGTTTACAGCGTAGCTAATGCTACTACTGGTAGCGTTGCCGCTCTAAAATTAAGAGCACAGAATGAGCCAGTTAAGGTTACTAAGCTGACTATTACAGGCAGCGCTGATCTTAACGGTAAAGTAACGGAATTAGCTTTATATGATGGAACTACTTTAGTTGGTTCTACCAATGTTATTTCTACTGATTCAGTTATTGATATCAGTGGTAATAATTTAGTTGTTCCGATTACTTCTAAGAACTACTACTTAAAAGCGACTTTAGCTAAAATTGGTAAAGACGCTACTGGTTCCTTAGACCAAGATATAACGTTTAAAGTTAAGTCTATTGAGGCTCAAGGTAATGAGTCCGGTGACACTTTAGTCGTTAATGGTGCTGATACCAATTTAACTTCTGGTGAAATTGGTTATGATAATGATAATGATGGCACAATTACTTCTTCTGGTACGGAAACCGGTGTTTCTAAGAAGTTAGGTATCTTAGCTTCTAGACTATCTAGCGCTGCTTTAGTCGCTAGTGCTAGTGGTACGACTGTGGCTACTAAGATTTATAGTGGACAAGCAGCTAACGCGGCTATCATTCAGGTAACTGCCGATGCTTCTACCAACAGCCAAGCTAATGGTGATGCAATTAAGACCTACTTAAATTCAATTAAGGTTAAGGTTTCTACTAGCACCACTGTTACCTTACTAACCGCCACTTTAGAAAGAATCGGCGGGACTGCGGTAGCGACCAGCTCGGATTCTATTACTCCTGGTGGGCCGGCTTATGTAAGATTTAGTGGTTTATCTGGTTCTGACTACGAAGTTGCTCCAGGTGCGACTGCTTCCTTCTTAGTAAAGGTTGTTCCAACCTTCACTACAGCTGTAGCCGGGGATTCCTCAATTAATGTTAGCCTTGATAAGTTAGATGGTACCGCTGGTTCCACTGATGCTTCTGGCGCTAACTTTACCTTTAAGGATTCCAGCACTGCTTCCGCTAAATTCCCTCTAAGATTGAGTGGATCTACGGTAGACGGTGTAACTATTAGTAACTAATAGTTCCCAAACAGTTTTCTCAATTTTCTTTAATAAATTGGCAAAAAAGAGCCCCCGTCAGGGGGCTCTTTTAGTTTAGTTTAAAAAGGGGTTTTGATTTATTTTTCTTGCTTATTTAGCCTAAAACGAGCTTTTCATTCGACGAGAGAAGTGCTATAATAAATTATCTAGTTTTTAGCTAGTTTAATTTATTTAAATAAATAAAATATATGAATGAAAAAATAAAGAATATTCTTAACGAGCAGATTAAAGAAGAATTTTATTCCGCTTATTTTTATTTAGCTTTAGCGGCTAAACTAGAAAAGTTAAATTTACGCGGTATGGCTAATTGGTTATATATCCAAGCTAAGGAAGAAAATGACCATGCTTTAGGTTTATTTAAATTTCTAGTTGAACGCGGGGAAGAACCAGAGCTCTTAGCTCTCGCTCAGCCCGCTATGTCGGGCATTAAAACCGCCAGTGATGTTTTCCAGGCCGGTTTAAAGCATGAGCGCTATATTACTACTCGTATTTATGGTATTTTAGAAGCGGCACGTGAGGCTAAAGATTATGCGTTAGAGTCTTTTATTAAATGGTATATTGATGAACAGGTCGAGGAAGAAGCTAATGCTACTGAAATTATTGAAAAACTAAAGTTAATTGGTCAAGATGGTTCCGCCCTTTATTTACTAGATCAGGAGCTAGCTAAACGGACGTATTTGCCTTCTGGCCCTTATGCTGCGGTTTAATTAATTTTTATAATTTTTAGTTGAGATTATAAGCGTCGACAAACAATCGACGCTTATGTTATAATTTAGGTTAATAATTGTCTTATTTGTTTTAAAAATTTATGTCAGCTAAAATTTATCGTTCAGTCCTTCAAAGTGGACTAATCGTTTCGCTTTTGATTGTTTTTTTGGTTTTTAAGGATTTGCTTTTTCCTTATATAACCTCTAAACAGTTAACTTTTAATATCCTAATGGAGTTTTTGGGCGTAGTCTGGTTGAACTTTATCTTAGTTTACCCGGAATATCGACCGAAGAAAAACCTGGTTACTTTTGGTTTAGTCGCTTATTTCTTGGCGATATTAATGTCCTGCGCGGTGAGCGTTAATTTTACTCTGAGTTTTTGGGGGAATGCCGAGAGGATGCTTGGGCTTTTTCATCTTCTACACTTTTTAATATTTTATTTAATTCTTATTACGGTTTTTCGCAGTTGGCGAGAGTGGCGCGCTCTTTTATTCTCTTCAGTCGGGGTGGCCACAGTAGTCAGTCTGATCGGTCTTTATTCGGCGGAAACTTATGCTACTATTGGTAATACCGCCTATGTTAGCGGTTATTTGATTTTTAATCTATTTTTTCTATTAATTCTTTTTTTCCGTTCGGAAAATAAAGCAGCTCGTTGGTTTTATGCTATTCCGGCCTTAATCATGTTAATAGAATTTTGGCGTTGCCATACCTCGGGCGCGATTATCGGTTTGTTTATTAGTATTTTATTTTTTTTCTTTCTCTTAGGTCTATTCCATAA
>JAVHRV010000069.1:0-2556 GCA_036171815.1 Patescibacteria group bacterium | reverse complement strand
ATCCGGAAAAGAAAAATCCGACCGATTTTGCTTTATGGAAATTTTCTCCGGCGCTTAAATCAGGGGAAGCGAAGCGGCAGATGGAATGGGACTCGCCCTGGGGTATCGGTTTCCCGGGCTGGCATATTGAATGTTCAGCTATGAGTTTGGCTTTATTAAAAGATCAACTGGATATTCATTGCGGCGGTATTGATCATATTAACGTCCATCATACTAACGAGATCGCGCAATCAGAAGCCGCGACCGGGAAGAAATTTTTTAATTACTGGATGCACGGTGCCTTCCTTAATATAAGCGGTGGTAAAAAAATGGCTAAAGCCACGGAAAATTTTTTGACGCTTGATAACGCTTTGATTAAAAAGGGAATTAATCCGCTCGCCTATCGTTTCGCGGCCTTGCAGACGCATTACCGCAAGCCGATGGAATATAGAGAGGAAGGGATTAAGCAGGCTGAGGACGGTTTAAATAGTTTATTAAATCAAGTCGCCGTCTTGGGTGTAATTTCTGGTAGTACGGACGTTGACTCTAAGACTAAATTTTTGCAGGCGATAAATGATGACTTAAATATGCCCCAGGCCCTAGCTTTAGTCGCTTCAGTTTTGAAATCAAAATTAAGTTTGGCCGACAAGCTAGCGACCATCTTGGATTTCGATAAAGTTTTCGGTTTAGGTTTAGATAAAGCCGCGCAACTAGTAGATAAAGAATTAAAGTTAACGGATTTGCCGGAGTCGCTTCAAACTCTAGTCTTAAAACGTCAGACCGCTCGTGAAGTAAAGGATTGGGTTCTCGCCGATGCGCTCCGGAAAAGTATCGAGGAAAAAGGTTATCTTATGGAAGATACGAAAGACGGCTATAAATTGAGTTATAAGAAGTAATTCTGATGCCTGTAAATTTTTGGGAAAAATTAAAAAAGAGTAAGAAACCGATTTTAGCTCTGGCTCCTCTCGCCGGCTTTACTGATTCGGCTTTTCGGCAGATTTGTAAAAAATACGGAGCCGATGTTTTATATAGCGAAATGGCTTCGGCCACCGCTCTTTTTTATCGGGCCGGAAAATCAGTTAGTGCCTCTAGCGGTAGTATTTTAAAAGAAGGTAATCCGGAAAAGAATGCTACTCTTAAATTATTAAAATTTAATCGGCCATTAGAAAAATATTACGTCGTTCAGCTATTCGGTTCTAATCCGGAACATTTTGCGGTAGCTACAGAAATAATAACTAAGAAGGTTAAACCGGACGGAATTGATATTAATTTTGGTTGTCCGGTGCCGAAAATAGTTAAACAGGGAGCGGGTTCGGGCTTAATGAAGGATCTTAAAAAATCCCGCGCGGTTATTGAGGCGGTTTTAGCTAATACTAATTTACCGGTTTCAATTAAGATTCGCACGAAAGTCGGCGAAGTCGATGCCCTTAAATTTTTGAAAAATATTTCTGATTTACCTATTTCAGCCGTGATGATCCATGGGCGAACGTTAAACGAAGGTTTTGCCGGACCGGCTAATTGGCAACTAATAAAAGAAGCGAGAAAATATTTCCGAGGCGTTATTTTAGCTAACGGCGGAATTAATGATTTAACGGGGGCGCAGCGCGCCTTGAAGTTAAGTCGGGCGGATGGTTTAGGTTTAGCGCGCGGAGTCTTAGGGAGGCCGTGGTTGTTTAAGGAAATAAAAAATGGGAAAGTTATTAATTTAAAAACGAAACAAATTTTTAAAATCGCTCTAGATCACGCCGCCCGGGAACAAAAATTAAAAGGGAAGAACGGAATCATTGAACTGCGCAAACATTTAGTTTGGTACGTGCAAGGGATGGATGGCGCCGCGAAATTAAGAGAGCAGCTGGTCAGGTCGAGCAGTTTGAAAGAAATTAAAAATATTTTGAAATAATATGCAAGAAAAATACAACCCACTAGTAGAAAAGAAGGAGGGTTATGACGTTAGCGCCACCGTTTATTTGATGCGGCATCCCCATAAAGAAACATTTGATGGCGATATCAGCCCGAAGGGCGAGGAAGACACTGAAAAACTGCGAATATTATTTGATCGATACCAAAAGATGTATGAGACTGGTGAGTTGGAAGTGAGCCATTCTGGACACAAGAGACCGCGCCAAGCCGCTCAGGTACTTATTAAAGCTGGCCCCGGAGATTTAGAAAATAATATCCGACCCGGTTTGGCTTTTATCGGTTCTGATGAATTTGATAAGAAATATCAAGAACTTACCGAACAAAATAAGGGCGATGAATCAGCTGCGGTACAAATGGTGATTGATACGGGGGATAAAAGATTTGATTCGGAATCATTAAGTTCGGTAGAAATCAGCCAAAAAGTCGCGCAGGAACTTTTAGCTATCGTGGAACAGACAAAAACTTATAAATCCGGAACCAGAAAACCAATCGTGCTTATTTCTCATACCGGTCTCATCGAAAATTTTTTGGTTGATTTACTAGAAAAACGATCAGCCGAAGAGAGCCTTAAGGCGATTGGCGGCAATCTCGATTTTTTAGAAGATTTGCGTTTATATATAAATCGCCGTAGTCCAACTGAGGTTTCCTTAAAATATC
>JAVHRV010000068.1:0-12557 GCA_036171815.1 Patescibacteria group bacterium | reverse complement strand
GGTTCTTGCTATTAATTAGATCCTTAGCCTTGTTAATGTCCGTCTTCAAACTTAACTCGGCATTAATTTTAGCCGCCACCTGATTCTTCAAACTAATATATTTATCGAGCATCCGGCCCAACTCAAAAATCTTCTCCTCCGGAATCTGATTATTGTCTAAATAACTGCCTCGGATTAATTCAATTAATAAATGTTCGGCAATTTTAGCAGTATCATTTCCCATCACCACGCCTTCAATGACCACCTGACGGTGAAGAATCCGAGCAATCGCGTTTTTACGTAGTAAATGCTCTTCATCATAATCGACCGCATTCCTTACTTTCTCATAAAAAAAGGACAGTCGAGAAATTAAAGTCGAAACTTTAATCACCGCAACATTATCATCCTGATTATATTTCTTAGAGATTTCACTATAAATAATCTGCAACAACTTCTTAGTATCATCATTTATCTCCAGGGGCTGACTAATTTCAATTTTTCTGCTTAAATTTGGGCTAACCATAAATAAATTTATAAAAAAATAGCAAATACCAATATCTGACATAAAGCTTAATTCCATTTTATCTTGTTTATCTTTAAAAAGCAATAAATATACGATCAAAAGTTAGATTCCAAGGGGCAACCAGATAAAACTCAATGCGGTCTTAATAATACTTGACATACCGATAAAGATTCTGTATTATTTTATTAGATAAAAAATGGCCTTTAGGGCTATTTTTAAATAAAATAATATGAACAAAATAGTAAGCTATATCCGAGAATCGATTGCGGAAATGAAAAAAGTTACCTGGCCGACTAAAAAAGAAACCTATAACTATACTCTATTAGTTATCGGCATCAGTCTGGGCGCCGCTATTTTTCTAGGTATTTTGGATTACCTTTTTACTTACGGCTTGCAATTTATTATCAATAAATAATTTCGTTCTTAAATTTATTAACTAGCGAGTCAGCGAAATGAAAATTTCTTTTCATTCCCCAGCGAGAGCCAGTTAATATCAACGCTATGGCCAAACAACTTTTAAACCAAGGTCGCCGCTGGTACGTTATCCACACCTACTCCGGCTATGAAGAAAACGTCACGCAAAATTTGAAACAAAGAGTCGAGTCTCTCGACATGGAGGACAAAATTTTTAATATTCTAATTCCCACCGAAAAGAAAATCAAAATTAAAAATGGGAAACGCAAAGTAGTCGAGGAAAAAATCTTTCCGGGCTACATTTTAGTCGAAATGGAAGTGACCGACGAATCCTGGTACATCGTCCGCAATACTCCTAACGTCACGGGCTTTATCGGCACGGGCACCATTCCGACTCCTATTAGTGAAATCGAAATCAAGTCTCTTCAGAAACGGATGGGCGTCGAGGATCCTAAATTTCAAATCGACGTGGCGATTGGCACGCCGGTTCATATTAACGAAGGTCCCTTCAAAAATATGGAGGGTAAGGTAACGGCCGTCGACGAAGCTAAAGGAAAAATAAAAGTTTCAGTCTCGATGTTCGGCCGCGAAACGCCAGTCGAATTAGACTTTTTACAAATTAGAAAAATTTAAAAATGAGCAGCGCTTCTCTGCCCTTAATATTCAGTAAACAAATTAGAAAAATATGGCTAAAAAAATAAAAACTAAAATAAAATTACAAATTGCTGGCGGCCAAGCTAATCCCGCGCCACCGGTCGGTCCGGCTTTAGGTCAACACGGTTTGAATATCGCCGAATTCTGTAAACAATTTAATGATAAGACGAAGGACAAAATGGGCGACATCATTCCGGTCGAAATTACCGTTTATGAAGATCGTAGTTACGATTTTATCTTAAAAACCCCGCCCGCCGCGGAGTTAATTAAAAAAGCCGCCGGTATTAAAAAAGGTTCCGGCAAGCCCTTAACCGAAAAAGTCGGTACTATTACTAACGCCCAATTAGAAGAAATTGCTCAAATAAAAATGCCTGACCTGAATGCTAACGACTTAGAAGCGGCGAAGAATATCATTGCCGGAACGGCCAGACAAATGGGGGTCGAAATAAAATAAAAATTATAATTTATTAATTGTGGGAGTCGACTCAAATAATCTTAAGCGACGGTGACCACGAAATAAAACTATGGCGAAAGAAAAAACGATTAAAGAAAAAAAGACCATTAGTAAAAAAAACGAAAAAAATCCGCCGGTTATTAAAAAGGAAAAAAAGAAAGATTACTCGACGATTTACGATCGGACTAAAGCCTACTCCCCCGAGGAAGCTTTAGAAATAACTAAAAAAATTACTAAAACGAAATTTGATGCTTCTTTAGAAGTTCACTTCCGCTTAGGCATTAACACTAAAAAGGGTGATCAGCAAGTTCGTGGTTCGGTCAGCTTACCATATGGCACCGGCAAAACTATCAAAGTAGCGGCCTTCGTTTCTACGGAAAATGAAGCGGCCGTCAGAGCGGCCGGAGCGGATTTTGTGGGCGGTGAAGAGCTGATTGCCGAAATAAAGAAAACCGAAAAAACTGATTTTCAAGTAGCTATCGCTGAACCAGCCCTTATGAAAAATTTGGCGGTGATTGCCAAAATTCTCGGCACGAGAGGTTTAATGCCTTCCCCTAAGAACGATACCGTTACGACTAACCCCGCCAAAACCGTGGCGGAACTGAAGAAAGGCAAAATCAGTTTTAAAAATGACGACACAGCGAATGTCCACGCGGTCATTGGTAAAATCAGTTTTGATACTAAAAAATTATTAGAAAATTATCAAACCCTGCTGGATATCGTCAAAAAGAGTAAACCGGCCGCTTCTAAAGGAACTTATATTAAAAATATCAGTTTTTCGTCTTCGATGAGCGCTGGAGTAAAAGTAAATCTTTCTTAGAACTATTCCCGCTTAATCGAAATTCAACCAAAGCTTAATCGAATATTGACTTATTTTATCAATACTGCTATAATAATTAATAGGTAAGCGTAAAAAAAGAGCGGACCAAACCGTTCTTTTTTTAAGAAAAAGGTCGTCTTACAATTAAAAAAAATAAGCAGAAAAAAAGATGAAAAAATTATTTGTCGGCGGCTTGTCTTTCAAGACGACTGAACAGGGCCTAGCGGATTCTTTCGCTAAAGCCGGAAAAGTTTTGTCCGCTATTATTATCACCGATCGGATGACTCACCGCTCTAAGGGCTTCGGCTTTGTAGAGATGGAAAATAACGATGAAGCAGATAAGGCTATTGCTATGTTCAATAACCAAGAATTAGATGGACGCACCGTTGTGGTTAACGAGGCTCGTCCTCTAGAAAAGAGATTCTAACTACACAATTTAGAAATAAACAAAAACACTCCCCGCGGGGAGTGTTTTTGTTTATCCGTAACCGATGATTTCGGCTACTATTCAAAATTCCTAATCGGCTGATGACTAAGAGCCGACTCATCTCGTCCAACTGCGGACGACCCCCCAGACAACAGCTGGTCGGCTGAAACTGCCTGACGATTAGTATCCGCTGGTACGACAGCGGCACCGTCACGATGGAATAAATTATCTTTAGTCTGTTTTCTAATAGTATCGACCACTTTTTTCAAATCATCACGATCCTGCCAACTAAAATGGCTTCCCTCCGCTTTAACCATCTTACGCGACTCCTTCATAATGTTTATCTTATCCCGCCGGCTGATCATGATCTTTGAGCCGACAGCCTTATTTTTCAAACGATCGGCGATAAGATTATGAATCTGTTTCAAGTTATCAAAAGAAAGATTCTTAGTCGTAGTTCTTCGACCCATTGTTTTGACGCCCATCAGTTGACCCTTAAGTCCAAAATTCGTTTTTTCACCCAACCGCTTATAGTAAGATCCCTCAATCATAAGTCGACCAGAACCGATCTTATTCACATCTAAATTATCAAAAACGTTTCTAACCTTAGCGACTGGCGAGTTAAGAGAGCGACGATCATTACTGATTATCGACCCCAAACCGCTGTTAGGGCTGGCTAAGGGTTGCACCGGTTGTATATTCATAAACTATTTTTCAATTTTGAAATCTGTTCTATCAAGATTGTATTGAAAGCCAAAATAATAATAAAAATTAAGATCAGAGAATTGCCGCCCAAGAATATACCACCCATAATAGCCACGATAGCTGCGCCCAAAGTGGTCACAATATTATCCATGGCCACACCAACAATAGCGTCGCCGATTCGACCGTTAGCGTGAACGGAAAAATTGTGGACTACAATCATCTCGCCGAAACAGCCGATCAGACCGGCTAAAACGCCGGTAATAACGAAGGGGATATGGGTCAAGTGAGAAAACACCTCGATTGCCCTAACCATGCTCTCAGCGGCAAATAAAATTGCTAAACCGGACATGATTAAATCTAGCCAAATACGCCAAGTCCCCTGGCGATTATAATATCTTTCATCATTAACAATCTCTGATAACGGCGATTCAGGGCGCTCGCTCTGACGAAAATAATAGAGAACGCCAGCACACAGAAAAAACAAGGCGATACCCACCGGCCAAATCAACTCATACATGTCACCGGATATCCCCGTAATTCCCGCCTCGACCTTACCAAATAAAACCATGCTAATCGCGACAAAAGCCGTTAAAACAGTCAAAGCCGTTAAAATTCTAATAGCGTTATCAATCTCCCGCTGCGTTGGCTTGGTCTTATGTTGTGTAATCGGATTCAAGCTGCCGCCCGACTTGAAGAACGGAAACATTAAAATATTTCGACCAGTCAAATTCGCTAAATTTTGACGATAGATACACCAAGCCGCGTGAATAATATTGTAAATATTGGAACCAAAGGTAGTCGCGGCGGCGACAACGGCTAAATTAATAGCTCGCGTATAATCAGTGTCTCTGATTTTTAAAGAAATAAAGGCCGCCACTATCCCAATAACCATGTCCGGAAAAGCTGTTCCAAAAGCTTGCAAAAACCCGCCCGCCAGCTTAGTACGATCCTTTAAAACATCCGTTGTCTCTTCGATTACTTTGGCCGTGCCGCTAAAAATATAACCAATGCCGATATAAAATATCAAGCCGATGACTAGGGCCTGGGCCCACCAGGCCCCGCCCTGATCTAAGAACTTATCGACCAGTAAAAATCGCAAACCCAAAGCGGCGACAATATAGACGATAATTTTTGCAAACTTATTTTTGATCAACATACGGATTACTTTTTATTTTTTTAAAATCTTGACGGCCGGAATTTTATTTTTAACAGGCTTAATGTCGGACTTAATAATTTGGCTCCGCTCATAATCAGTGATCGCTTTTTTTAAACCAGCCACCGCCATCACCGAGCAATGAATCTTTTGACTCGGCAACCCGCCGAGCTCTTCAACAATCTTCTGCCAATTATATTTTTTCGCGGCGGCAATAGTTAAACCTTTAACTTTCTCAGTCAGGAGCGAGGCCGTAGCAATATTAGAAGCACAACCAAATGATAAAAATTTTACATCTTTTATCCTCCCCTTTTCTACTTTAAGAAAAAATTAAGCTGATCGCCACAAACCATATTACCAATCTGCGCATAGCCATCTGGTTTCTTAATCGAGCCGACATTCTTCGGTTTTAAAAAATGATGCAAAGTCTTTTTAGTATAATTAAGAGCCATAAAATTAAAATTATTGGCAGTAATCCCTTACCCTTAGTTAATCGGGCTAAAACTTCGTAAACGTTTCACCGTGTCTTTCAGACATTTAAGAGTATAATCAATTTCCCGCCGAGTATTAAAGCGACCTAAAGAAAAACGAATATTACTATTAAGATAATTCTTATCTAGGCCAATCGCCCTTAAAACATGGGACGATTTCAAGTTAGTCGCCGAACAAGCCGAGCCAGTCGAAACATAAACACCCTGAGACGACAAATCAATCAAAATAGCTTCGCCTTCAATATTCTTAAACATCACGTTAAGATTGGCCGGGCTACGCTTAGTCCAAGAGCCATTTAATTTAACGTCCGAAATCTCCTTTTTTATTTTTTGCCAAAAATAATCGCGCAGACTTTTAATTTCCCGCAAATAAGTTTTTTGTTCTTGGTAGGCCAAGTCTAAAGCGGCGGTTAAACCGATTATGCCCGGTAAATTATAAGTGCCCGAGCGATAGCCCTCTTCTTGGCCGCCACCGACAATTAACGGCCTAATCTTAACCGCTCGGTTAAGATAAGCTAAACCAACCCCCTTCGGACCATAAAATTTATGAGCCGATAGCGTTAAGAAGTCGAGAGCCATTTTCTTAATATTCAAATTTAGATAAGGAACGGCTTGAACCGCATCGGTATGAAAATAAGCGCCCGCGCCGTGAGCGATTTTCGCCAGAGCGGCAATATCTTGAATAGTGCCTATCTCATTATTTACAGCCATAATAGAAACTAAGATAGTATCTTTATCAACTAATTTACTGAGCGCCGCGGGTTTTACTAGGCCGTCTGAGTCCACCGGCACCAACTCTATTTTAAAACCCTCATCGGCTAGTTCATGAGCTGATTCGCGAACACAGGGGTGTTCGATATTAGAAATAATAATCTTATTACCCCGCTGTCGATTAGCGCGCGCGACGCCCTTAATAATAAAATTATTGGCTTCCGTCGCGCTGGAACAAAAAACGATATTTTCGGCCTCGCCGTGTAAAATCTTCGCCACCTTCTTTTTAGCCTCTAAAAGCTCGCCATAGGCCTCTTGACCAAGCTTGTGGATAGAAGAAGCATTTGCGTATTTAGTCGTTAAATATGGCTTCATTTTCGCCAAAACGCGCGAATCTAAACGCGTTGTGGCGGCGTTGTCCAAATAAACGGGCATATTTTAATTTATCCCCACCAAGCCAAATTTTGGTTAATGAGAATTTCTATTTCAATAATTCAATACTGTTAATTATTACCTCAGCCACCGGCCGATCGTTCGCTCCAGTTTCTACCACGCCAATTTTTTTAACAATCTCAAGGCCGGAAACGACTTCCCCGAAATTAGTGTGTTTACCGTCAAGCCAAGGAGTTTCTGCCGCCGTGACAATAAAAAACTGGGAACCGTTAGTATCCGGACCGGAATTAGCCATCGCTAAACTGCCAATGACTAGTTTATGATTATTAAATTCATCTTTAAAGCGGTAACCCGGCCCACCCGTACCATAAACACTAACATCGCTCCCCTTACTTAAGGGATCGCCGCCTTGAATCATAAAATCTTTAATGACGCGATGGAATTTAGTACCGTTATAAAAACCGGCCTTAGCTAAATTCAAAAAATTGTTAACCGTCACCGGCGAATCGGCTCCATAAAATCTAACTTTAATATCGCCGTAATTAGTTTTAATTAAAGCTTGCGAATACTGCTTTAATAGGTCTGACTGGCTGTCGGGAGTTGGCATAGATTCATTATTACTAACCGGCTGGCTCGAGGCCGGAGCCTCTTTTATAATAGTTTCGCCAGACGGGGCGATCGCGCTGGCCGCGGCCGCTGAATTATTATTTTGAATAAGATCAGGAGTAACGACAGGACTATTCTCTTTTAAGCCCCCACTCTCCTCAGCACTTAATTCCGGCGTCTGATTAACGCTTTCTTCAGAATTTTGATTAACATTTTTATCGGTTTCGGATGAATTTTCTTTAGAACAAGCGGTCACGCTGAACACAATCATTAAGATTGTTGAAATAAAAAACAATTTTTTCATACTTTTATACTAAATTTATAAATATTAAACTTTATAATGACGCTTCATTTCTTTTTCCTCTTTCTCCCGTTCTTCGGTAATTAAAGCTTTCGCTCTTAGCCGCAACTCCGCTAAATCAAATTCCCCAATTTCTTGAGCCCGTTTTTCTAAGTAAACGGAATTATTTAAAACCGGATCCTCAATTACTTCGCCTAATAATACGTCTAAAATCATGCCGATCTTCGGTCCGGCCGCGCTCTGTAAAATCCGCATGATATCGTCGCCCTTAATTTTCAACATTTTCACAGAAATCGGATCATTCTGAACACTCTCGAGCATATACTGAAGGTGACGTAATTTATAAGGCATCGCTTTAGGCGTTCCTGAGCCTAAACGATCGGCGACCCGTAAATCTAAAAGATCCTGTAAATTTTCCTTACCGACTTTAACCACCAGACGACGAACGGAGGCGGCGCTCACTTCCCCCACATTATAATAAAACATGTGATTTTTCACAAGATTAACGACGCGACGGCTATCATCAGTCGAAAATTTTAAACGACGCATAATCCGCTCCGTCATTTTTGCCCCTAAATATTCATGGTTATAAAAAGTTGCTATCCCTTTAATAATTTTTCTAGTCTGTGGCTTGCCGACATCGTGCAAAAGCGCCGCTAAACGGACGGGCCAAGTCTTATTCGGACAATGCTCTAAAGATAAAACATTATGTTTAAAGACTGGATAAATATGATGGCGATCCTGAGCAACGCCGACTCCTTGCTCGAGCTCCGGTAAAATATATTGTAAAAGTTTAGACTCATGTAAAAGATTTATTCCTAGCGCCGGGCGATCGGAGGATAAAATTTTAATGAGCTCGTCACGAATTCTCTCCTGAGAGACGAATTTAAGACTGCCGGCTAATTTTATAATCGCCCGCTGGGTTTTCGGCTCGAGCGCGAAACCTAGTTGCGCGCTAAAACGAATCGCCCGCAGCATTCGTAAAGCATCTTCTTTAAAGCGATCGCTCGGTTCGCCCACGGCGCGAATTATTTTATGTTTAATATCTTTCTCCCCGCCGAATAAATCAATAATTTCTCCCGGTTTAGTCGGATTAAGAGCTAAAGCATTAATAGTAAAATCTCGGCGCTCTAAATCCTTATCCAATTCTTTTTCGAATAGAATTGTATCCGGATGACGACGGTCAGAGTAACCTTGCTCGCTACGATAAGTCGTTATTTCAACCACGTCTGTTAGTTCTCCTTTAGCGCCTTCGCTTAAAGCTGGCTGACGAATTGGCAATAAAACCGTACCAAAATTATTTTCATACTTCGCACCGGGAAAAACCGCTAAGATCTGTTCCGGCCGCGCGTTAGTCGTAATATCCCAGTCTTGCGGCATTTTATTCATTAAAACATCACGCACACAACCACCAACAATATAGGCCTCGTAATGGGAGGCCTCCAAATCCTTAATAATATTTAAAATATAATCAGGAATACTCATACTATAATAAACAGATAATAAATCAAGTCTTAATCTTTATATTTCCCCCTTAACTTCTTTGGCTAAGCGGGCGAGAAATTGCTCTTCATAAATAATTCTTTCTGCCCCAATTTTTTTAGCCGTAGCAGTATATAATTTTTCCAATAAATGTTTTTCTTTTAGTTCCCACTGAATTTGTACACTATGTTTCGACCGATCTTTAATTCGTCCATTGAATTTACCACCAACCAAATTATCCCGCGCATATTCTTCCAAACTAGCGACTGTTTTATAAATTTTGGCTTTATTTTTTCCGATCCAAGCATAACCGCGTGCTACCCCAATCGCTCCGATAGCATCTAACTTATCCGCGTCAAATAAAATTTTAGCTTCGATAGTTTTTGGCTTATTATCTGTTCGATACCGATGCGAGAGAATACAATCTTGAATATGAGCAATCTGGTCTGGCGAAAAATTAAGTTTTTCCAAAATTGGCTTAGCCATTTCCCGACCAACTACCGCGTGGTCAGTCGCGCCGGTCGGATCATTAGCTTCTTGAGCGCCGCCGATATCGTGTAATAAAACGGCGGCTCGCAAAACCTCTAAATCAACCCCGACTTCATTTTCCGCGATAGTTAAAGCTAAATTATAAACCCGCAAGACATGATCAAGATCATGCGCCGAACAATCTTTTAGCTCCGCCGCCGCTAATTGTTTAATTTTCTCAAATTTTTCGTCCATCATAAATAACCGCTCTAAAAATTAGCGCGCCGTCCAACCGCCATCGACATAAATAACCGTACCGGTCACATATTTAGAATCTTCACTCGCTAAATATAAAGCGGCTTGAGCAATATCATTAGCTTCACCAACGTGTCCCAAAGGAGTATTAGTTTCTATTAATTTTTTAAAATCAGGATTATCTAGAATTCCTTTGGTCATATTCGTCGCGATAAAGCCGGGCGCAATCGCGTTCATTCTAATACCCAGAGGCGCTAAATCTAGGGCGGCTGCATGAGTTAATTGAACGACTCCGCCTTTAGTAGCGGAGTAAGCTACGGCGCCCGGAAAACCAACTTGGCCTAAAATAGAACTCATGTTGATAATCGAACCCTTAATCCCCGCGGCTTGCATCGCCCGCGCCGCGGCGCGGGCGCCATAAAAAACTCCGAATAAATTAACCCGCAAAGTTCGCTCCCAAGATTCGTCGGTCGTATCGAGTATCCCGCCTAGGGAACCGATCCCGGCGTTACTAACCATAATATCTAGACGCCCGAATTTATCCAGCGCCGCTTTAATCAGCGCTTCGACTTCTGGCGCGCTCGCCACATCGCATTTAACAAAAGCGGCTTGGGCCGGATCTAACTTTAAATCACCGTCAATAACGTCCGAGTAAATTACTTTGGCGCCTTCGGCGACAAATAAATTAGCAATGGCTAAACCGATGCCGGAAGCGGCGCCAGTTACAACCGCCACTTTATTTTCTAGTTTCATATGATTAATAATTATAAGACTAGAACAGTCTTTTTTATTTTCTTAATATTTTAAATAAACTTAGTTAGATAATTAGCAAGTTCGACGAAGCGGTTCGAATAACCCCATTCATTATCATACCAAGAGATAACTTTTAATAAATCACCGCCGACTATTTTTGTGCTTTTTAAATCAATAATCGCGCTATGAGAATTACCGATAATATCTGTCGAAACTAGTTCTTCGTTCGAAGCTTCGATAATCCCTCTCATTTTCCCTCGCGCCGCTTTTATAAAAGCTTTATTAGCGGCCTCTACCGTGGTTTTTTTATTTAACAAATAAACAGTATCACAAATCGATCCAACTGGCGTCGGCACCCGCACGGCTAGTCCATCAAATTTATTTTTTAAAGTCGGGATCGTTTCCGTTGTCGCAATGGCCGCGCCCGTCGTCGTCGGAATCATATTAATGGCGGCGGCGCGCGCGCGACGTAAATCTTTATGCGGCCCATCAACTAAATTCTGATCAGCGGTATAGGAATGAATCGTGGTCATCAGCGCCTTCTTAATACCGAAAGCCTCCTTAATTACTTTAGTCGCCGGAGCCAAACAATTAGTCGTACAAGAGGCACAGGACAAGATATGGTCATATTTCGTAACTTTATCAATATTAACGCCAGGCACGATAGTTTTCACGCCGCCTTTTTTAACCGGAGCGGATAAAACGACTTTTTTAGCGCCGGCTAGAAGATGTAAATTCAAATCGGCTTTATTAGTAAAGCGGCCCGTACATTCTAAGACAATATCGACCTTCAGTTCTTTCCAAGGAAGCTGCGCCGGATCTTTAACGGCCAAAATCGGAATTTTAAAATTATCAATAAACAAAGCGTCTTTAGTCGCCCTAATTTTTTGATCCGTCGTCCCGTAGCAAGAGTCGTATTTCAATAAGTGGGCTAGCGTCGCCGGATCAGTCAAATCATTAATAGCCACAACCCGCAAATTCGGAAAACGCATCCAAATAGCTTTCAAAGCGGCCCGGCCAATTCGCCCGAAACCGTTAATGGCGATATTTACTTTTTTCATATTGATAAAGTCTTAATTATAATCATAATATTTAATATTATAGCACGCTTAAATAATAAATAAAATCAGTTACGACATAAAAAAACCACCTATACTTAAGGCGGTTTATTTTTCTTTCCCCTTATGTTTATTAATATCAACTTCAATCGTTACGTCTCTTTCGTCCGGCTTATCCGCGGCCACTCTAACGTCAATGGTCTGTTTTAAAATATGATGGCCGACAACGACGCCACGCGTTCCGGCAATATTTACTTTCGTACCGAGAGGCGGCAATTCACCGGCCATCTTTTTATAACCCTCGTATTCAAAAGACAAACAACACATCAGCCGACCGCACATCCCGGAAATTCGCTCGCTCCCGCGATGAACGACCTGTTGCGCTTCGGCCATTTCGGAAGTAATCGACGAAAACTCATTAATAAAAGTTCGGCAGCATAAACCTCGACCACAAGGTCCACAATCGCCAGTTACTCGCGCCTCATCGCGCGTACCAATTTGTGTCAAACGGACATTAACATTAAAATGAGCGACTAAATCTTTCACTAAGTCACGAAAATCAACACGACCTTCGGCGAGGAAAGCGAAATTAAAGCGATTACCTTCCAAAGAAAAGTGAACATCGATTAACTTCATCGGCAAACCATGTCGCTGAATCATCTCCTCACAAAATTTTAAAACCTCAGTTTTTTTCGCTTGATCAGGAATCTGAGCAATATCATCATAAGCGGCTAACCGTAAAACTGGTTTAAGTTCTTGTTTAGACGGTTCCGTTAAATTTTTGAGATTAACGACTTTCCCTAACTCTAGACCTAGTTCTGTTTTAACTACGACATAATCACCGGCGGCGAGAGTTAAACCAGCCAACGAATAATTATAATCTTTATCCCTGGGAGCGAATTGTATTTGC
>JAVHRV010000067.1:0-12759 GCA_036171815.1 Patescibacteria group bacterium | reverse complement strand
CGATAAAGCGCCCCGCGGCCCTTTTCCCGAGTTCCCCAGCGGCCCCCGTGATGGCATTGGTAACGAACGCCTCCAACAACTCCGCGAAAGTCATTCCCACCATGACATGCGAGAAGGCGATGACGGAAGCGTTCGGGACAATCGGGATCTCAGAGCACGATGCACCACCCAAGGGAATCCCAAGCGCCATCGACCCGCCGCTGACAGACACCGTCGGGGAACCGATGGCGACGTTGCCCTCGGCGCCGGGAAGCGGCATCGGCGGGATGAGCATCTGCGCCCAAGTCTGCCACTGAGTGAACGGCTGAAACACCGAGGTCACATTGTCCCAGACCTGCTTGGATGCAGACACCTTGGGGTCGGTCAGCGACGCAGCCAGCCCTTTGACAATCCCAATCATGATACTCGCCGCAATCGTGAAAGGCTTGATGCAGACTTTAAAAGTTCCGGCGGATATGCCGATTGAGAATAAGATGATTTCTAAGTCAATAGAAAGCGCGCAAAAAAAAGTTGAGGGCAATAACTTTGATATTAGAAAACATCTCGTCGAGTATGATGATGTTATTAATAAACATCGTCTTGCCATTTATCGCCGTCGCCGAGAAATATTAAATATGGCTGAAGGAGTTGAGGCTAAAATAGAACCGACCGCGCCGCGTAGTTTAGCTGATATAATTTTGGCGATGGTGGCCGAAGAAGTGACTAAATTAGTAAATTTTCAAACGGCGGCTGATAGTATCGCTGATTGGAATATTAAAGAGCTTAAGGAAACCTTACAGACTATTTGGCCTTGGCGTGACGATTTAATGGTCGGCTTAGATAATATTATAAAATCAGATCAGTCGCGCTCCGATTTACGCGGTGAATTATCTAATTATATAGTTAAAGCCGCGGCCGAAAAATATGCTAGCCTTCAGCAGGCCTTTGTCGCCGCTAATTTAGATTTTAGCGAGATTGAGAAGGGAATTCTGATTCGTTCTATAGACGAGATGTGGGTTGAACATCTTGAGACCGTTGACTATTTAAGACGGGGAATTGGTTTACGCGGTTATGGCCAGCGCGATCCGTTAGTTGAGTATAAAAAAGAAGCCTATCATTTATATCGAGAATTAAATGATCTAATTAATCGGGGAGTCGTTTATTCAATTTATAAAACCGGTGACGCCTTATTAGGTACCCAGCGCTTATCTGATTTAGAATTATTTGCCAAACAACCCCAGGAAAAATTAGAATTTAGCGGCGCGGCTAAAGAAATGCACAAAGACGCCGCGAGCCGCAACACAGTTGACCTTGTGTCGGAGAAAGAAAAGGGCGAAGACGGAGAAAAAATTGGTCGTAATGACTTATGTCCTTGTGGTAGTGGGAAGAAGTATAAGAAATGTCACGGGCAGTAGAATTAAATTATGAATAAATTTTTAAGAGTGATTCAATCGGAATTAATTTTGAGCCGGATTAGAAAAGATTTAGAAATAAACGATGCGAGCAGTAAGGAGCTCAAGTATTTAGATTTTCATCGGTCCCGGTTTGATTATATATTAAGACTTAGCGATAGATATTTTAAGCCGGGGGCGAAATTACTGGATCTGGGTTCTTTATTCGGTCATTTATGTACCGGCGCTAAAGCGATCGGCTATGAAACATCCGGTCTTGATCGGCCAGAATCGGTGTCAGAATTCGCGCCTCGCTTTAAGCAGTTGGATATTAAAAATATCGCTTGTAATTTAGAGAAAGAGGCGATCCCTTGCCCGGACCAAGAATTTGACCTTGTCTTAGCTAGTGAAATTTTAGGCCATTTAAATTTTCATCCCGCTCGATTTTTTAAAGAAATAGAGAGAGTTTTAAAACCGGGAGGGCTTTTGATTCTTAGTACTCCGAATTTGATGCGTCTTAATAATGTGGTCAAGATGTTTTTCGGATTTAAAACTAACTGGGACAGTCCGGACGATTATTGGGGCGACGCTAGCCACCGGGAATTTACCGCCGCTGAAGTAGTTTATTTGCTTAAGAAAAGCGGTTTGAAAATAAAGCGGTTAGAATATAAAAATTTCCGTCATTCGAATTTAAGCCGGATTAATAAATTATTTAATAAATTGAGCGGTCCAATTTTACCGCATCGTAAGGGAAGTTTAGTGATTGTGGCCAAGAAACCGCAAAGCGAGTAAAATTATTTTATTTATTTTAAAAAATATGGGAGATCAACAAAAAAGGATGGACGGACAGGCGGCGCCAGCGGCGACCTCTTTTCCTCAGCTGGAAGACGAAGTAATAAATTTTTGGCTTAAGTCCGATACTTTTAAGTTGAGCTTAAAGAAAGAGGCGCCGCTAGGTGAATATGTTTTTTATGATGGCCCGCCCTTTGCTACGGGTACGCCGCATTACGGCCACATTGTCGCCAGTCTAATGAAAGACATTATTCCGCGTTACCAGACTATGCGCGGTTATCATGTTGATCGTAAATGGGGCTGGGATTGCCACGGTTTGCCGATTGAAAATATTGTGGAAAAAGAATTGGGGACAAAGACTAAACAGGATATTGAAGATATTGGGGTCGAAAAATTTAATGATCTGTGCCGTTCTAAAGTTTTGACTTATGTTGATGAATGGAAAAAAGTAATTAATCGTCTGGGTCGTTGGGCTGATATGGAGAATTCTTATAAGACCATGGATTTATCTTTTATGGATTCTATTTGGTGGGCTTTCAAACAACTTTGGGATAAAGGCTTGATTTATAAGGATTATCGCTCCATGCATATCTGTCCGCGCTGCGAAACGACCTTGTCGCAATCGGAAGTCAGTGAAGGTTATCGCGATATTAAAGATTTATCGGTGACAGCGAAATTCCATTTGAAACCGGGCCAGAAATGGGGAAAGGGGAAATATGAAATAAAAGACTCCGCCTATATTTTAGCTTGGACTACTACGCCGTGGACTTTAATTGGCAATACCGCCCTGGCGATCGGGTCGGATATAATATATTCAGCATTGCGGGTAAAAGATGCGCCAGAATTATTAATAGTGGCACACGATCGCGTTAAAGACATATTTAAGGATAAGGAAATAGAAATCGTCCATGATAACATGCCGGGTAGAGATTTGGTCGGTTTGGAATATACCCCTCTCTTCAATTATTACGCTAACGATGAATCATTAATCAACCATGATAATGGTTGGAAAATTTATGCCGGCGATTTTGTAACGACGACCGATGGCACGGGCGTCGTCCATATTGCTCCGGCTTTCGGCGAGGATGATATGAACCTCGGCAAAGCGAAGAGTCTGCCCTTCGTTCAGCACGTTGGGATGGACGGCATGTTCAAGCCGGAAGTGAAAGATTTTCCTGGTTTGCATGTGAAGCCAATTGATGACCATACTTCAACCGATGTCGAAATAATTAAATATCTAGCCGCGCATGGTACGCTATTTTCTAAAGAAAAATATGAACATAGCTATCCACATTGCTGGCGTTGCGATACCCCGCTGATAAATTACGCGACTTCTTCCTGGTTTGTCAGTGTGACCAAGATCAAGGATCAACTTTTAGCTGATGCTCAGAAGATCAATTGGTCTCCAGATTATATTAAAGAAGGCCGTTTCGGTAATTGGCTCGAAGGCGCGCGCGATTGGTCGATTTCCCGTCAGCGTTTTTGGGCAAGCGCTATTCCGATTTGGGAGTGCGCTTGCGGCGAGCGCCAAGTTGTCGGTAGTGTCACAGAATTAGAGAAATTAACGGGCACGGAAATTACCGATATTCATAAAGATAAAGTTGATAAGCTAACTTTTCAGTGTTTTAAATGTACGGGGGAAATGAAACGGATTCCTGATGTTTTAGATTGTTGGTTTGAATCCGGTTCGATGCCTTTTGCGCAGCTTCATTATCCAGCGGAAAATAAGAAAAAATTTGATGATAATTTTCCGGCTCAGTTTATTGCCGAGGGCGTTGATCAGACGCGCGCCTGGTTTTATTATCTTCATGTTATTGCGGGCGGCGTTTTTAGCCGACCCTCTTATCAGAATGTTATTGTTAATGGTATTGTACTCGCCGAAGATGGTAAGAAAATGTCTAAGCGTTTAAATAATTATCCTGATCCGATGCTCGTTATGGAAAAATATGGTGCCGACGCTTTGCGCGCTTATCTGGCCGCTTCGCCGGTCATGCAAGCGGAAAATTTTAATTTTTCCGAGAAAGGCGTCCAGGAATCATTGCGCAAGAATATCATGACTCTCTGGAACGTCTATAAGTTCTATGAGATGTTCGCGGTTGATCTGAAAGATGAAGCTGGTTTTAAAGAAGCCAGCGCTAATGTGCTTGATGAGTGGATACTAGCTAAGCTTGATAATCTGATTAAGGAGATAACCGACGCTTTGGAAGCTTATAATTTGCCTAAAGCGGTCCGGCCGATCACGGAATTTATTGATGAGTTATCAACCTGGTATTTGCGCCGTAGCCGTGATCGATTTAAATCCGATGATGAGTCCGACAAGCAGCAAGCTCTAGCGACGACTAAATATGTTTTAATTGAACTCGCGAAATTGATGGCGCCTTTTATGCCCTTCATGGCCGAGACCCTATGGCAGAAAGTTAGCGGGCATGATTTTAAGGATAGCAATAGGTCTGTCCATCTGGAAAATTGGCCAGCTATTAGTGGCCTAACTACAGCACAGAATAAATCTTTAGATGTCATGGAAATAGTTCGTCATATCGTCGAGCTCGGTCTGGCCAAACGCGATGCCGCTGGTATTAAAATTAGACAAATGTTGAGTGCGCTCACGGTCAAAGCCAAATCAGAGTTGGCGCCGGAATATGTTTCTTTAGTTGAGGATGAACTTAATATTCAGTCGCTCAAGTTTGTTTTGGCCGAAGATGATAATATTTTCGTTGAACTTAATACGGAGATTACTCCGGAATTAAGGCGGGCCGGCTTGAAACGGGAATTGATCCGTCTCATTAATGGTTTGCGCAAAGACGCTAATTTGACTTTGACTGATACGGTAATTATTTCTATTTATGGCGCCAGCGCGGAAATTAAAGCAGTTATTACGGAAAAAAATGAAGTGCTGCAGAAAGATACTTTGAGTCGGGAAATAAAATTAGTCGACGTTCCACTTACTAGCGCTATTCAGAAAGAAGTAAAGATCGATGAGGCTAAATTTACTTTAGGTTTAGAAAAAGTATAATTTAGTTTATTTTTTTAATAATAAATTTATTGCTTATTAATTAAGTTTTACCCCCATGACTACTAAACAAATATATGACCTGGCTATCAAGCTGGGGATTGATAATGATTTGCGCGGCGCCGAGAAGGTCGATAAATATTTAGCTCGCGTTAAGAAAAATTATGAGGCTTTACCCGATAAGGCGAAAGCAGAATTTGATTCGGAAAGATTCACTAATCCTTATTCGGACTCGAAAATTTTAGTGGATAGCGGCCGAGTAGTGAAGAAAGTTTTGACAGGTATTGACATGGAGGGGGCCGAACTTTTATTAGCTAAACAATTAGGCGTTGATTTAGTAATTGCTCATCATCCGGCCGGTTCGGCTTTGGCCGATTTATCCGATGTCATGCATTTACAAGCTCAGGTTTTAGCTAATTATGGCGTGCCGATTAATATCGCCGAATCAGTAATTAAACCTCGGATTAGCGAAGTAACCCGTGGTATTTCGCCGATCAATCATGAACAGCCAGTTGATTTAGCCAGAATTTTGGATTTAGATTTTATGTGTGTTCATACTCCGGCCGATAATATGTCCGCTAGTTTCATAATAAAATTATTAGAAGACAATGAAGGAAAAATTGAGACAGTTGGAGAAGTCGTTGATTTGCTTAAGACGGTTCCGGAATATGCCGCCGCGATTCGTCATAAATCTGGCCCAATGATTTTTGCTGGCGCCCCGGAAAATAGTTGCGGTAAGATTGTCGTGACGGAGTTTACCGGCGGCACTAATGGTTCTAAGGATATCTATGAGAAAATGGCGCAATATGGACTAGGCACAATTATCGGTATGCACATGAGCGAAGAACATCTTAAGGAAGCCGAGAAATATCATATTAACGTTATTATCGCTGGCCATATCGCCTCCGATTCCTTAGGCATGAATTTATTCTTAGACGAAGTCGAGAAACAGGGGATTGAAGTAATTCCGATATCGGGGTTAATTAGGGTTAAGAGATTCAAAATTTAAGTAAAGTAATACTCGGCGACGCTATAAATTATGACTAAATTAGAATTACTCGCACCGGCGGGAAACGAATTAAAAATGAAAACGGCTTTTGCCTTCGGAGCGGATGCGGTTTATTTAGGTATTCCGGATTTTTCGTTGCGCGTGCGTATTAATGATTTTAATTTAGCGGGGATAAAAGCCGCGGTAAAATACGCGCATGAGCAAAAAAAGAAAGTTTATGTCACCGTTAATATTTTTGCTCATAATCAACATTTTAAAAAATTACCCACTTACCTGAAAAAATTAAAAATGATGTCAGTCGACGCTTTAATTATTTCTGATCCAGGAATAATTTCCGTAGTTAAAAAAGTTTGGCCGCAGGCGGAAATTCATCTATCAACTCAAGCCAACTGTACTAATGCCGAGGCGGTAAAATTTTGGGCGCGCCAGGGTTTGCGGCGGATTATTTTAGGGCGAGAAGTAACTCTGCCGGAAATCAAAGAAATTCATCGGGCGGCGCCTAAAGTAGAATTAGAATATTTTGTTCACGGGGCGATGTGTATGGCTTATTCCGGCCGCTGCTTTCTGTCTAAATTATTTTTAGGTCGTAGCGCTAATCTGGGCGACTGTGCGCAGCCTTGTCGCTGGGAGTATGATTTAAAAGAGTATAATTTAAAGTCTGGTGGCCATAGTGAGGAACTGGAATTAGTTGAGGAGCGGCATGGTACCTATTTACTAAATTCACGCGATCTTTGTTTGGTTAAATATTTAAAAGAATTAGCCGACGCTGGCGTCACTAGTTTTAAAATAGAAGGACGAGCAAAAAGTGTTTATTATCAGGCGACCGTGGTCGGAATTTATCGTCAGGCTTTGAATTTGCTGGCGAAAAGAGTGACCGGGCAAAAATTAAAAAAAGAATTAGCCTATTTATTTTCGGAATTAGAAGAAAAGTTAGTGCAGCGCGGTTATACGACTGGTTTTTTGTTGGGAACAAAAGCGGACCAAAATATTGCTAATGCTAATAATAAGAGCGCTTGGGAATTTTGTGGGCAAGTGATTAGTTATTCGGCCAGTGCGCTTAAGAATTTAGGTTTAAAAAATCCTTTAGTTTTTCGAGTTCATAATACGATTAGAGCGGGCGAAAAATTAGAGCTTATCCGACCTAATTATGATATAATTAAAATATGCCCGACTAAACTTTGGGATTTTAAAACTGGCGTAGAGATTAGTGAAGCGCACGGTGGTGGTGGCGGGCAAGTAGTAGTTCTAGAATTACCTAGCGGAGTCGGGTCAGTGCCGGAATTTTCAGTTTTAAGACGCCAGACAAAAATAATATGATCGCGTTTTTAAAAGGAATAGTAATTAATAAAAGTCTAAATTATGCGATAATCGAAGTCGCTGGTTTAGGCTACCAAGTTTACGGTACGGAGAATTTTTTAGCCGAAATGAAAATAAATTCTCCAGTAGAAACCTATACTCATCACCAGCTTCGTGAAGACGCCAGTGATTTATACGGTTTTAAGACTTTAGCGGATTTAGAATTATTTGAATTATTGTTAACGGTTTCCGGCGTCGGGCCGAAATCCGCTCTTGGCGTTTTAGCGATTGCCTCGACAGATGATATTAAAGAAGCGATTGTAAGAGGCGATGCTAATCTTTTGACGAAAGTTTCCGGTATCGGTCAGAAGACGGCGGAACGCTTAGTCCTTGAATTAAAAAATAAAGTTATTCGGTCGACGGGAGCGGCGTCGCTTATTAATTCTCCTTTAGTCGGCAACGATGAATTAGACGCCTTAATGTCTTTAGGCTATTCGCTGGCGGAAGCAAGAACAGCTCTTAATTTAGTCGATACGTCTTTTACTAATAGTGCCGATCGAGTCCGGGAAGCGCTGAAGAAAATGGCTAGAAAATAGAGTTTAAAATAGGATTTTGAAATAAAAAACAGCCTTTACAACCCCTATTTTTTTGGTTAAGATGGGGATATAAATTTATGGCTATTAATGAAAAGAAAACTATTACTAAGCAAGCCGATGATTTTCCACAATGGTATCAAGATGTAGTTAGGGAAGCGGAGTTGGCTGAATCTTCAGAAGTCCGCGGTTGTGGAATCGTGCGTCCTTATGGAATGAAGATTTGGGAACTGATCAAGGCGGAGTTAAGCCGACAACTCGAAGAGGACGGAGTGGAAAATGTTTATTTTCCAATTTTTGTTCCACTGGAAAATTTAGAAGCGGAAAAGGAACATGTGGCAGGATTTTCTCCGGAGCTAGCGGTAGTGACTCACGCCGGCGGGGAAGAACTGACTAATAAATTAGCCATTCGACCGACGAGTGAAGCGGCGATGTATAAGACTTACGCGCGCTGGATTCAGAGCTATAAAGATTTGCCCTTGCGTTTGAACCAATGGGCGAATGTCGTTCGTTGGGAAAAACGGCCGCGCGCTTTTTTGCGGTGGAGCGAATTTTTATGGCAGGAAGGACATACGGTTTTTGCAACTGAAGAAGAGGCCCGAGCGGAAGAAGTAAAAATGTTAAATATTTATAAAGATACTTACGAATTTATGGCCATCCCCTCTTTTACCGGCCAGAAATCGGAAAGCGAGAAGTTTGCCGGTGCCGTGACGACGATGACCGCCGAAGTTATGGCTAGAGACGGTAAGGCGATCCAAGGCGCGACTAGCCATTATTTAGGCACTAATTTTGCTAAGGCTTTCGGAGTTAATTATTTAGGGGCCGACGGTGAATCGCATCTGGCTCATCAAAATAGTTGGGGGTTAGCTTGGCGCGCGGTGGGCGCGGTGGTTATGGTACACGGCGACGATAACGGTCTGCGTTTGCCACCGAATGTAGCTCCTATTCAGATAGTGGCCGTTCCGATTTATCGTGATGAAGCCGGCCGTCAACAAGTTTTGGAATTTTGTCAGAAATTAAAAAATGATTTTGGTGGTTGGTATCGTTTCAAGACAGATGAGCGCGATGGACAGACTCCCGGTTTTAAATTTAATTATTGGGAAGTGCGCGGCGTTCCGGTTCGACTAGAAATCGGCGTCAAGGAAGTGGCGGATAGTAAAGTGACGGTTTTTCGGCGCGATACGAGCGTCAAAGAAACTGTCGCTTTAGTTGATTTAGTTAAGTATTTAGAAAAATTAATGATTGATATCCATAATAATCTTTTTCAGCAAGCGACGAATTTTGCTCAGAGTCATATTTATCGCATAGAAAACTGGGAGGAAATTGATGACCGTCCGGGATGGTTTGAGGCTAGCTGGAGCGAAGATCCGGCCACCGAAAAGCAATTAAAAGAAAAGTTTTCTATGGTCTCGCGGGTCTTGCCACCGGAATTTGCCGCCCGCGGTCCAAAAAATAAAAAATGTTTTATTAGTGGTCAGCCAGCTAAACACGATTGGTTATTTGCTAAGAGTTATTAGTTTTTATTCTGTTTAAATTTAAATATGTTCAATAATTTTTTAGGAAAATTTAGTCACGACCTCGGCATTGACTTAGGGACTAAGAATACTTTAGTTTATGTGGCCGATAAGGGAGTAGTGATCAATGAGCCGAGCGTTGTGGCGATTAATAAACGGACTAATGAGATTTTGGAAGTCGGCGAGGCCGCTAAAAAAATGGTCGGTAAGACTCCGGGACATATTGACGCGATTAAACCTCTCGTCGAAGGAATTATTTCGGATTTTGAAGTGACCGAAAAAATGTTGAAGTATTTTATTAATAAGGTTCATAGTGAAAATTTTGCGCTTATTCCTCGTCCCCGAGTGGCTATCGGTATTCCGCTTGATTTAACGGAAGTGGAGAAAAAGGCGGTCGAGGATGCGGCCAAGTCGGCGGGGGCTCGTAAAGTATATTTAATTGAAGAAGCGATGGCGGCCGCGATTGGCGCTCATTTGCCGGTTACTTCCGCGACCGCGACGATGATTGTTGATATTGGCGGCGGCACGACGGAAATAGCGGTTATTTCTTTGGGCGGGGTGGTAACTTGGAAATCCTTGAAAGCGGCGGGTAACGAGTTTGATAATAATATTATTGAATATATTCGGGAGGAATTTAATATTTTAATCGGTGAACAGTTAGCGGAAAATATTAAAATTAAAATTGGCTCGGCTGTGCCCCTGGATTCACCAGAAGAGATCGAAGTCCGAGGGCGCGATCTTTTGACTGGTCTGCCGAAAGCTTTAATGGTGAGCGATAAACAGATTAGGGAAGCGATTAGCCGAACCGTCTTTAAGATTATTGAAAATATTAAAATTATTCTCGAGACAACGCCGCCGGAATTAGTCTCTGATATATATGAACGGGGTTTATATTTATCGGGAGGCGGAGCTTTACTGCGCGGCTTAGATAAGGCCGTCTCGTCGGCGACTAAGATCCCGGTTAAAATAGTTGATGATCCTCTAACCTCGGTCGTTCGGGGGGCGGGGATTCTACTGGGCGACGAAGAGCTATTAAGTAAGGTGGTTCTGCCAACCAATATCGAGTAGTCTTATGAAAATTAAGAAGAACGATCCAGTGTTAATCTTTACCGTGGTAGTCATTTTCCTGTTCTTTGCGCATCTTTTAGGCTTGCTTAAACCCGTTGAGGATTCTTTGCTTTGGTTGGTTAAACCGTTCAGTAGTCGCTTATACAACTGGGGAGCGACTTTTAATAATTCCTATAATACCAATAAGAAAAATAGTGATTTACAATCTAGGGTGGAAGCTTTAACTAAGGAAGTAGCGCTGTTGACCGTGGCCGGTTCTGAGTGCCGGGAGATGAGCGAAGAGAATAAAAAACTTAGAGATATTTTAAAATTTTCGGCCGTCAGTGGTTTTCATAATGTGGCGGCTAAAATTATGGCCAAAGAAACGATGGCTGATGGCGGAAATTTAGTTATTGATCGCGGCCGTTTTGATGGTTTGCGCAGCGGCTTAGCCGTGGTTAGCGAAGAAGGAATTATGGTTGGCAAGATAGTGGAAGTCAAAGATTCTAGTGCACTCATTTGTTTAACGGTTAGTCCTAATTGTCAGCTGGCGGCCATGGTTCAAAATCAAAACCAGAATAATACTCAAGGAATCACGGACGGTGATTTGGGGCTGACTATTAAGATGAGCTATATTCCTCAATTAGAAAAGATTGCTCCGGGCGATGTTATTACTACTTCCGGTCTAGGAGATAATATTCCGCGGGGTCTAGTTATCGGACGGATAACCCAGGTTCGTAATGGTAGTAATGAGGTCTGGCAGGAGGCCACTATTGAGCCGCCCCTTAATTTCGATGGTCTAACGGTTGTGTCGGTCATTATTCCCTAATTTTTATGTGGTTTAAAATAGGCCAGGTGGTTATTTTTATCGCTTTAGTTTCCGTTTTAACTCTCGGACAGCTGTCTTTTATTTTAGCTTTGCCGACTTTTTTTAAAGCGCTTAATTTAATTCTTATTTTTTTAGTTTTTGCTCTTTTCTTTTATGATTTACGGACCGCCAGCGCTTTCGTGCTCATCAGCGGTTTTTGGTCAGATTTATTATCTTTCCATTTTTTTGGTTTTTATCTGATTGTTTTATTTTTAACAGTTTGGGCGGCGGCGGGTATTTTAACTAATTGGCTGACTAATCGTTCTTTATATTCTTTTTTATTACTAATCATAACCGTTACCTTAATCTACAATTTTTTATTGGGCATTTTATCTTATTTATTTTTTTACGATCGAGGCCAGTTTATTTTATTCCAGTCTAGTTTTTGGCTTTTTTTAGTTTATCAAATAGCTTGGAGCGCTCTAGCGGCTATTTTTTTATTCAGTTTAGCGAGCGCCTTTACGAAACGCTTCAAACCTTTTTTCTTGGAGAGACATTAGGTTTGTGTTATTATGAAAAATAAGAATTAAATTTATGAAATATGACTTTATAACGATTGGCGGCGCTACTAGAGATATCTCTTTTTTTACTGATCAAGGAGTGATCATTAATAATAAAAAAGATATTTTACGTCAAAAAGTTTTAGCGTTTGAGTCGGGTGCAAAAATTAAAGTTGATAAATATTATTATTCTTACGGCGGCGGCGCGGCTAATGCGGCCGTGGGTTTAGCTAATTTCGGTTTGAAAACGGCCTGTTTAACGGCGATTGGCGATGATGAAAATGGCCGTTTAATAGTAGAAGATTTAAAAAAGAATCGGGTCGCGGTTAATTTTATTTCGCGGGTACCAAAAAGAGAGAGCGGCTCTTCTTTTATTTTAATTAGTCCGTCGGGCGAACGAATAATTTTTGCGCAACGGGGCGCGAATAAAGATCTCCGCATTAGTAACTCTGACCAAGTGGCGCTCCAGAAGACTAAGAATATTTATATTGCTTCTTTATCGGGGGCATGGTCGGCTAATTTAAAAAAGATTTTTTCGGTGGTTAAAGGGGGGCGACCAAAAATATTTTGGAATCCCGGTTTGACGCAATACGCTCATGGTTTGGAGGGGATTAGATCGTTTATGGATAAAGTTTATGTTTTGGCTTTAAATAAAGATGAGGCGATAGAATTAGTCCTTAAAACTAAGGGGTATGGTCATTTAAGCCAGCCATTTTTGAATAAGACTGAGAATCTCGGGAAAATTATTCAAAGTTTCGGT
>JAVHRV010000066.1:0-2710 GCA_036171815.1 Patescibacteria group bacterium | reverse complement strand
TACTGATGAGCCAAAATCAAATTTAAACGATATTTACGCGCTTCCGATAAAATATTAGCGAAACTGTCGGTCGAAAAATTTTGAAATTCATCAATATATAAATAAAAATCTCGCCGCTCTTTTTCCGGTACATCAACCCGACTCATAGCGGCTAACTGAATTTTAGTAATCATCATCGCGCCTAAAAGAGCCGAATTATCCTCGCCAATCCGCCCTTTCGACAGATTCATGATTAAAATCTTACCATTATCCATAATATCCCGAATATCAATCGTCGACTTAACTTGACCAACAATATTTCTCATTAAAGAATTCGATAAAAATTGACCGACTTTATTTTGAATTGGAGAAACCGCCTCTGAAGCAAACTTATCAGCGTAACCAGAAAATTCCTTTTCCCAAAAAGCTTTGACAACCGGATCTTTAATATTAGCGACGACCCGTTTACGATAATTTTTATCCGATAACATCCGGACAACTCCTAAAAGAGTTGAACCCGGAAAATCTAAAATCGCTAAGATAGCATTACGTAAAATATATTCCAAGCGAGGACCCCAAGAATCGGCCCAAAGTTTTTGAAAAACGCCGATCAGACCCGAAGCAACTAGATGCCGCAGATGAGATTCGACTTGTTCGACGACGTTAAAGGCAATCGGATGATGAATGTCGGAAGGATTAAAATAAACGACATCATTAATCCGATTACTAGGAATATATTCGATTATTTTTTCTGCTAAATCACCGTGGGGATCGACGACGGCGACGCCGTGACCGGCGCGAATATCGTCGATAATCATATTCTCTAAAATCGTCGACTTACCCATACCAGTCTTCCCAACTAAATACATATGCCGACGACGATCGTCAGTTTTAATGCCGAATTTTTTCGATTCATTGCGATAAGTTGTTTTAGCGAAGACAGCAATATTATCCATGGTCCTGAATTATTTAAAAAATAATTATTTCAAAAATGATTGATAGGTATTAAGGGCGTCTTTAAAAATAGGCGGTAAATAAATAAAAGCTAGAATAAGCGGTACAAAAATTAATAATAACCTTAGTAGGCTCCAAGCTTGTTGCCAACGAAGATACTTTTGAATCGCGCTCACCATCTTAAAAATTTCTTCGCTGCGCTCTAAGTTAACTCGCAATAATTTAGCTAAATCCGCCTGATCGCCAGAAGTTAAATTATTTTCTATTTTATTAGACGCTATTTTTTCGTCATTCATAATTAACGAACTTCACATAATTTAACATATTTTCGGCCAATGGCCGCTAAACCTTGCATCTCTGAATCAGAATAAGCCTGTTTAGACTTATAATCACTATCGACTAATTCCGTATCTGATTTAAATTTCTGCAAGTACCATTTCCCCGCGCCTTTAATAAGACGCCCCATTTGGTCAAAATCAGCGGCCTGCAAGAGATCGGGGACAACTGTCGTCCGAAATTCATAAGGCAGACCACTAGACATTATTATTTTAACACTTCTCTGTAAATTATTACAGTCAATGGGTACCCCGACGACCGCTTCATATTTAGTTAGCGGCGCTTTTAAATCCATAGCAATATAATCAATTAATTTATCTTTAATTAATTTTTCTACCATAACTGGATTTGTGCCATTAGTGTCTAGCTTAACCAGATAACCCATATTTTTAATAGTAGAAATAAAAAAAGGCAGGTCGGGGTGCAAAGTCGGCTCCCCGCCAGTGATGACTACTCCCTCTAAGCGACCGAATCTTTCCTGTAAAAAAAGAAAAAGGTCATGAACAGATAGTGGAGAAAGACCTTTTTCTTTTTTATCGTCGAGCGAACCAGCGCTGGCGACATCAACAATATTTTTTTCGTCCGTTCCCCGGCGGGGCCAGACAAGCATAGGGTTATAACAAAAGTGACAACGAAAATTACAGCCCTGGGTAAAAATAATCGCCGCTAAGTGATCGGGGTAGTCTAGGAGAGTTAATTTCTCCAAACCACCGATTATCATAAAATTAAGCGGAATTAATTATTAGTCTGATAAGTCTTGCGGTCAACGTACTCAGACGCTTTACCAGGATTCCAATTTTTAGTCGGAGTTAACCAGCCAACCACTCGGCTATAAACGACACATTCCTGTCTTTGAGTTTGAATCGGGCTCATATATTTATTATTATAAATTAAAAATATTTAAATTACAAATTAGTTCTAACTCCGAACATTTTTATCCTCAACCTCTACCTTATTCTCGACTTCTACTCCCGTCACGCTCTCTTTATACCCGATTTCTTCGTCACATTTCGGACAAAATCTATGTTCCCCAGATAAATAGCCGTGTTTAGGACAAATAGAGAAGGTCGGGGTAATCGTAAAATAGGGCAGACGATAATTCTCAACAATTTTTTTCACTAATTTTTTAGCGGTATCGCCATTCGATAACCTTTCTCCCAAAAAACCATGCAAAACTGTGCCACCAGTATATTTAATTTGTAAATCGTCTTGTAAATCCAAGGCGGAAAAAATGTCATCCGTGAAGTTAACGTGTAAATGTGAGGAGTTAGTATAATAAGGAGCGGCTCCTTTATTCTGGCACGCCTCGGTATTGGCACAAATAATCCCCGGATAAAGCTGCTGATCTTTCTTAGCAAAACGATAAGTACAACCTTCTCCCGGAGTAGCTTCTAAATTATATAAATTATTAGTTTCATTCTGAAAATCCATTAGTTTTTCC
>JAVHRV010000065.1:0-2740 GCA_036171815.1 Patescibacteria group bacterium | reverse complement strand
ATAAGGCACACCAACCTGACGAGCCAATAAGATATGCTCTCTAGTCTGAGGCATCGGGCCGTCAGTCGCGGCGACCACTAAAATAGCGCCATCCATCTGAGCGGCACCGGTAATCATGTTCTTAACATAATCAGCGTGTCCCGGACAATCGACATGCGCATAATGGCGTTTCTCTGATTCGTATTCAACATGCGCCGTAGCAATAGTAATACCTCTCTCCTTCTCTTCCGGAGCGGCATCAATTTCATTAACGCCTTTCTTGGACGCTTTCATTCCTTTAGAATTGAAAACAGCCAACATCGCGGCGGTTAAAGTAGTTTTTCCATGGTCAACGTGGCCGATAGTACCGACGTTAACATGGGGTTTATTACGTTCAAATTTGTCTGCTGCCATGTTTTTGTTGTACGGCCCCCGCTTACCACGGGGTTTCTTTCCTTATTTCAGGAAACCAGCCGAACTTAAATTAATTAATTATTATTAAATTATAAATAAATTATTGTAATATCTTAATTCTTCACTTCTTGAGCCTTATCTCTCACTTGCGGCGGTATGGCCCAAGCCTTTTTTATCTTACTATCGTCATTTAAATACGAAACATCATCTCGATTTTTCCATACCGAGATTTCGCGATTTATTTTATCAGTTAAATCTTCTTCTGTCAAATTTTCAATTTGTCTAACATTCATTAAAGATTCCGCTTTAATTGGCTCTTGAACTGAGGCGGAAGAAGCGTTAGAAGCGAGAGGTAAATTAACTGGTGTAACCGGGCTATTTTTTACGGTCAGACGGCTAGCATAGTCATTAAAATTCATCACAACGTATGATTCGTCTGGAGTATTCGCATCGTAAATTACTACTCGATCATTAGTATTTTTTATTATATTTAAAATTTTTTTGAGTTGTTCAGGAAACATATATTTAAATTAACTAGACTTTTAAAAGAAAGATCTCGTCTCGAACAACCGTACTTAGTTTTTCGACAACTTTTATTTTTTCCGGATCCTCTAGGCCATCGTATTTAAAATTATTATTTTCATCTTTCTCTAGAAATTCTAACGGAATCTTTTCTTCCAACTTCTGAAAACAAGCGTGCCACTCCGGATCTAAAATCATATGAGTGACATCGGCCATTAATTTAACGACCGAGAAACAACGATTAAATCCTAAACGATTAGAATGATAATATTTTTTAGCGGCCGGACTAAGACAATCATCACCGTTACGTAAACCGACCCTTTTTTCCCAATCCTGACGCGGCGCATGATCCATACCAAAATCATCGGTAAAAATCGGCGCGGTCACAAAAGACATGAAAACTTCGACAATATCGTGCAAGAGCTCGACATTTTTCTCGCTTACCCCCTTAATAATTTCCGGTTTAATTTTAGTCTCCGCCGACAATTTTCTAAAATCACCGCTTAAACCAGCTTCCTTAAATTTTAAATGATTACCATTTTTTTCACCAAAAGTAGATAATTCCCCAATCAAAGCAGCCGTTTCATTGGTTACTTCCTTTTCGCTTACTTTTAAGAAAGTCGTTTCTTTCCTCAACATAATAATTATTTTCCTTGTTTCTCTTTTATGCCCTCTAAAATATTTTTAGGAACTTCGGAATAATGGGAAAATTCCATGACATAATTAGCGCGGCCTTGGCTCATTGAACGCAAACTAGTCGAATAGCCAAACATTTCCGCTAAGGGGACTTTAGCCTTGACCACTTTGATATTAGCCCGATCAGACATTTCTTCAATTTGACCTCGTTTACTACTCAAGTCGCCAATAATATTACCCATATATTCTTCCGGCGTATTAACTTCAACTTTCATAATCGGCTCTAATAAAATCGGATTAGCCTTTTGACAAGCATCCCGGAAAGCAAAAATTGCCGCCATTTTAAAGGCAATTTCCGAGGAATCAACTTCATGGTAAGAACCATAAAATACCGCCGCTTTAACATCAACCATAGGATAGCCAGCCACGGTACCACTTAAAATCGCCTCTTTCACGCCTTTCTCAATCGCTGGAATATATTCGCGAGGAATAATACCGCCTTTAATTTCATCAGCGAATTCAAAACCCTTACCTTGTTCTAGCGGCTCAACGCGTAAGGAACAATGGCCATACTGCCCGCGTCCGCCGGATTGTTTAACGTATTTATGTTCCGCTTCCGCAGTTTTAGTAATTGTCTCTCGATAAGAAACTTGCGGATTACCAACATTAGCTTCGACGCCGAATTCTCTTTTCATCCGATCAACAATAATTTCCAAATGTAATTCGCCCATACCGGAAATCAAAACCTGGTTAGTCTCTGGGTCAGTCTCGACTCGGAAAGTCGGGTCTTCTTCAGCTAAACGCTGGAGAGCCACGCCCATTTTTTCCTGATCAGCTTTAGTTTTCGGCTCAACGGCAATCTTAATAACCGGCTCTGGAAAAACAATCGATTCTAATAAAACCGGATTATTTTCATCGCAAAGAGTATTGCCAGTCGTAGTATTTTTTAAACCAATAACGGCCGCGATATCGCCGGCATAAATTTCTTTAATTTCCTCGCGATGATTCGCATGCATCCGCACTAAACGGCCGACGCGCTCCTTAGTATCTTTAGAAGAATTAACAATATAAGATCCCGCCGACAAAACTCCTTGATAAACCCGGACAAAACAAAGTTTTCCGACAAAAGGATCAGTCGCTATCTTAAAAGCTAAACCGACAAACGGCTTGCCGTCATCAGCTGAAATAA
>JAVHRV010000064.1:0-13016 GCA_036171815.1 Patescibacteria group bacterium | reverse complement strand
AAACATAAAACTGCGATGTGCGGGGGTCGCCTTGGCGTCCGGCTCGTCCGCGTATTTTATTATCAATACGCCGCGACTCATGACGTTCCGTGCCAACTACATGCAGACCGCCTAAACCTCTAACGGCCGCCTGTTCGGCTTCGACCGGCGGATTACCGCCTAAGATTATATCGACGCCGCGTCCAGCCATATTAGTCGCTAAAGTAATCGCTCCCTTACGTCCGGCTTGCGCGATTATTTCCGCTTCTTTCTGATGATTTTTAGCGTTAAGCATTTGTGGCCTTAAGCCTTCGCGTTCCATTAGTTCCGCTAAAAGTTCATTTTTTTCAATAGAAATAGTCCCAATTAAAATAGGCTGCCCTTTAGTATTACGCTCTTTAATATCTTTAATAACCGCCTGAAATTTATCCATTTCCGTGCGATAAATAAAATCATTATGATCCGCGCGGATGTTGGTTTTATTAGTCGGGATGACAATCGTGTCGAGATTATAAATTTTATGAAACTCCTCCGCTTCCGTAGCGGCTGTTCCCGTCATCCCTGATAGTTTAATATAGAGACGAAAAAGATTTTGAAAAGTGATAGTCGCCATCGTTCGTGATTCTTTTTGAACTTTCACTCCCTCCTTCGCTTCTATCGCTTGATGAAGGCCCTCGCTATAACGCCGCCCCGGCATTAAGCGTCCAGTAAATTCATCGACAATAATTATTTCACCATCTTTAACAACATAATCTTTATCGCGCTTAAATAAAACGCGCGCTTTCAAGGCTTGCTCTAAATGATGGACTTCTTTTACTCCTTTTTCGACATAAATATTACCTAAGCCTAATATTTTTTCTACCCGCGAAATTCCTTCCTCGGTTAAAGTAGCCGCCCGCATTTTTTCATCAACATTATAGTCATCATTCTCCGTTAACTGACCAACTATTTGAGCAAATTTAAAATATTTATCGGTTGATTCTTCGGCCGCTGCGCTAATAATCAAAGGGGTTCGCGCTTCATCAATTAAAATCGAATCAATTTCGTCGACAATCGCATAATGAAGCGAACGTTGAACGGCCTGATCCAAAGAATAAACCATGTTATCTTTTAAGTAATCAAAACCAAATTCATTATTAGTGCCGTAAGTAATATCGCAATAATAAGCCTCTCGGCGCGGCACCCGGCGAAAATGTTGCAAACGTTCGTCGTACTGGTCTTCATCTAAATACTCCGGATCATATTTATAAGCGTTTTCGTGCACAATAACCCCGGTAGTCAAACCCAAAGACCAAAAGACTGGCGCCATCCAACCGGCCCCAATTCGCGCCAAATAATCATTAACCGTAATAAGATGGGCTCCCTCGCCGGCTAAAGCGTTAAGATAAAGCGGTAAAGTAGCGACTAAAGTTTTACCTTCGCCCGTCTTCATTTCTGCAATCTGGCCACGGTGCAAAACGATGCCGCCAATTAATTGGACGTCAAAATGTCTTTGTCCTAAAATTCGACGCGCCGCTTCCCGAATAGTGGCAAAAGCCTCAGGCAATAAATCATCCAAGGTTTCTTCTTTCTTTAAACGCTCCTTAAATTCCACCGTCTTGGCTTTTAATTCCGCCGCGGATAATTTTTGGAGAGCTAGTTCAAAACTACCAATTTTCTCAATTAGCGGCTTTAAAGATTTTATAACTTTTTCATTCGCGTCACCAAATAGTTTAAAAATATTCATAATAAGATTAATTTGCCTATTACTAAACAAAAAACAGATAAAGTTTAGCCGGACTTTATATTAATATTAGTACAATTTATTATAATGCTTATTTTTGATTAAATAAATATTGACAAATATTCATTTATATTTTTTTACTTATGAGCGCGATTATCAACTTCGTACTTAGTATTTTGTGCTTCAAAAAAATTTACTAATTCTAGCGTATCCGTTTCAGTCGCCATCCATTGAGCGGGATTAGTATCATGAAAATATGGCTCGAATCCTAATTCTTCTAAACGACGATCGGCCACATAACGCACATATTGATTAACATAATCCGCGTTGATGCCTTGAATTCCGCGCGGAAATAAATCTTGATTATAGCTGTTTTCGAGCTTAACTCCGGCGATAATTATTTGTTTTATTTCGGCGGCGAATTCCGGCGTCGCTAGCGCAGGGTTTTCTTCTAAGATAGTAAGAATTAAATTTAAACCAAATTTTAAATGTAAACTTTCATCCCGCAGTACCCAATCAACCATCGAGCCAAAATTCTTGAGTTGCTGTTTCTGCCGAAAACTAAGCGCCACCATAAAACCGCTATAAAACCAAATCCCTTCCATCACAATATTAAAAGCTACTAGATTGCGTACTAGATCTCGTTGGCCGCTGACACTCTCAATATCCAAATTCTCGGTCATGCGCCCTAGATATTTAGCAATAAATTCTTCTTTGGCCTTAATCGAGGCGGTTTCTAAATGAACATTAAAAACTTTTTCGTGATCGAGGGGAAAAGTCTCTAACACATATTCAAAAGCCTGACAGTGGTTAGCTTCCTCCCACATCTGCTTAGCTAAATAAAGATGCGCTTCCGGCGCTTTTAGATAAGGGTAAACTCCAAGCGCTAAAGAACGGTTAACAATTAATTCGGCGGGATTAAAAAAACTCATTAAGAAACTAACGGCGTGTTTTTCATCCTCGCTCATTTTCTTAAAATCTTCCAAATCCTCACCGAGCGCAATCTCATGAGGAAACCAAGTATTAGCAACGGCCTGATTATATAAATCGTAAGCCCATTGATAACGAATGGGCCGTAGTTGCATATCTTGGCTTAAAGGTTTGCCTAAAATCATATATTTCTCTAATCTATTTTAATTAATAATTACTGACAACTTTCACACATTAATCTTTCTTGCGGATCCAGCGGACAAGCCTGATATTGATCATTCGACTGAGCCGCTGGAGTAAGTGGAGTCGGCGGAGTCGGTTTGATCGGAGGCTTAAAATTTAGGGCCGCACCAAAACCCCGTTTCCCTAGAGCCGAGGCCTTGTTTACTTTAACAGTACTCTGTTCGGCGCTATGGCGCGGTTTCATGTGTAAATAGTAAGTGGTTTTTAGGCCGCTCTCCCAGGCGGCTAAATAAACAGCCATGACTTCATCAATTTCACGAGTCGCTAAATAAATATTACGGCTAATAGCTTGATCGACCCATTTCTGGGCGCGCGCCGCGACTTCGACAAAAGCGGCCGAAGACACAGAAAAAGAATCTTTAAAAATATTCTTTAAATCCGCTGGTAAATAATCAAAACTGCTAATATCGCCGTAATTAGTTAACAGATCTTCCTTAGTCTTCTCCCATAAACCTAAAGCCTTCAAACGACCGACTAAATTATGATTTAATTCCAAATGCTTACCGCCTAAGGTATTACGACTAAAAATCTGAGCAAAACGCGGATCAATACCGGTCGAGGTCCCTGCTACTAAACCGATATTAGCGTTAGGAGCAATCGCTAATAAGGTCGAATTGCGCATCCCCTTTTTTACTTTTTCCCTCAATGCCGGCCAATCTAATTTAAATTGACGGCTGACCTTAATCGGTTGCTCACGATTCTGTTCTAAAGTAGCGATAGTATCGAAAGGCACATAACCCTCTGACCAGCGCGAACCAGGAAAATTTTTATAACTCCCTTTTTCTTGTGCTAAATCAGCGCTGGTACTAATCGCCTCATAGCTAATAAATTCTAAAATTGCATCCGTCAAATCAGCGGCCAGGGGAGCGTCATAGGGCAAGTCTAGTTGTTCGAAGACATCGGCGAGACCCATTACTCCTAAACCTAAAGCCCGATTAGCCCCATCAAAATTACTGGCCTCAGGAACGGGCGGACGATTGATATCCACGAGATTGTCTAACTGACGAACGGCTAGGCGGGTACTTAAAGCTAGTTCCGGCCAATCTATTTTTTTGTCTTTCACATGGCGGGATAAATTGATGGACGCTAAATTACAAACGGCAATATTATCTTGGTTCGCTGGTAAGGTTATTTCCGTACACAAGTTAGAACCATAAATTGTCCCCGTATTATTATTTAAAGCGCGAACATTAATCGCGTCTTTAAAAGTAAGCCAGGGATGGGCGGTCGCCTGTAAAGAAACAATAATCTGTCGGAACTGATCAAGCGCTTTCAACTTTTTAAAGTTTTTTATTTTTCCGGACTGCGCTAAAGCACAATATTCTTTATAGCGCTCACTAAAAGCCCGGCCTGATAATTCGACTAAATCGCGCACATCAGCCGGATCGAACAGATACCAATAGTCATCGTTTTTTACCCGCCGCATAAATTCATCGCTCAAATAAACAGCAATATTCGCCGTCCGAGTGCGGCGATAATCGTCCCCGGCATTCTGCTTTAAATCCATATATTCTTGAAAATCTAAATGCCAGTTTTCCAAATAAAAACACAGCGCGCCCATCTTCTTGCCCGCCCGCGAAATCGCCCGGATAGCTGAATCGATAATATGTAAAAAAGGAATCGGGCCGGAGGAAAAAGTATTGTTAGTCGAAATCGCCGAACCGCTCGCTCTTAATTTAGTAACGGATAAACCGATCCCCCCGGTCGCTTTAGAAAGTTTTAAAACATCGGTAATCGTCTTACCAATATGTTCTATATTATCTTCCATATCTAAAATATAACAATTACTGAGCCGCGGCTTGAGAGCGCCGGCGTTAATATTAGTCGAGCCGCCCGGAATATAGTAGAGTTTCGATAAACGGTCATAAAATTTCAGCGCGAGTTTATCCGGCTCCGTCTCATTCAAAGACAGGCCCATAGCAATACGCAGCCACAAAAATTGCGGCAATTCCAAGAGACCCTGCCGAGTATCCCGAACCATATAACGACGGGATAAAGTCGCCAGCCCCGCGTAAGTAAATAAATAATCACGTTTTTTATCAGCCGCCGTAATTAAGGCGGGCCAATTGAAACGGCGTAAATCCGGAGACAACCAGCCGCCGGTTATACCCATTTCTAAATTAACAATAAACTTCTCCTCGTAACGAGAATTAAATAAGGGATCATCGCTCGCTAAACCCAAAACTTCGCGATAAAGATTATTGAGTAATAAGTTAGCCGCCAATTGGTCATAAACCGGGTCGTCTTTAATATGTTGAACCGCGGCTTGGAGTAAAGCCTTATCTAGTTCCGACTCGGGCATATTCTCATAGACGGTAAGAACGGTTTCTTGGACTATAATTTCTAGAGCCTCTGGCGCTAAATCTAAACCCGTCGCGGCGAGCGCTATCTTTTTCAAGATAGCCGCGGCGCTCATTACCGCCGGCTCACCGGTATAACTAATAATTTTAAATGTCATAAATAATAAAGATTAAGAAAATAAATAATTCGGCTATATTGTGGTCGAATTTATCTTTATTATACAATATATTGTGTTAGCGAGCAAGACCTCGCCGCCCTTAAAAATATGGCTAAAATTAAGAAATAAAAAATCCGCTGACTAGTCGGATTTTTTAATTAAGTTTTTTTATTTTAAAACTGGGGATAATTTACTGACTACGCCGTTTATCAATTAGTTTCTCTTTATACTTTTTAACGACTAATTCCAAATGATCCTTAACTTTATCAATCGCCTTATACAAATCTTTTTCAGTTTTTTCCACTCTTAAAAGCTTACGTGGAACCTCTAAATTAACTTCCATCCGAAAAATATCACCCTTATGCCGGCTCCCCACGACCCGGCCGACTTCGACATCACAATTAATCGCCTTTATTTCTCCTAAATATTTATCAATGGTCGCGAGCTTAGTTTCAATATAGCTTTTAATTGCCGCCGTTAACTCTAGCTTAGTCGCCTTAATTCTAGTTTGCATAAATTTATAATAAATTACTGATGGCTAAAATAATTTAATGATATCTTTATAGGTAATAAAAATGACTAAGGCGATTAAGAGGGCGAAGCCGATATTATGGATAAGATTTTCTAGTTCCTGACGGACCGGCCTTCCCTTCAGTTTTTCCACTAGTAAGAATAAAATTCTGCCGCCATCCAGCGCCGGAAAGGGTAAAATATTTAAGACGGCGAGATTAAGAGATAAGAGGGCGGTAAACTGCAATAAGTAAGCAAAACCTAGACGCGCGGCTTGACCGGTAATATTAGCGATACCCACTGGCCCGGCAAACTGATCGCCGACCGCTTGCCCCTGAAACAAACTCTTAAATAAAGTTCCGAAAGAAGTAAAAATTTCTTGAATAACCCAAACCGTAGTCTTCGCTCCCTCCCAAAAAGCCGTCAAGAAAGGATAACGGACTAAGCCGGAAGAAAAAATAGCAATACCGACCGTCGCCCGCGATCCCTCCTTAGATTGAGGCGTGGCTTTAATAATTATTTCTTGATCCCCCCGCTTAACTAAAAATTCGGCTTCCTGATTAGCACTAGCGGCAACCGTATCCTGTAATTCTTTTTCCGTTTTAGTCTCTATATTATTAATACGCAAAACGATATCTCCTTCTTTAAGGCCGGCCTGCTCGGCGACGGAACCGGGGATAACTTGAGCAATAATTACTTGCGCGCCGCGGAGCTCAGCGTTAGAACCTAAAGAATCAGTCGACTGTGGCAAACCGATTAAGTAACCGCCGGAAAATAACAACCAAGCTAAAATAACATTCATGACTACTCCGGCCGCTAGTACAATAACTCGTTGCCAAATTTTTTTTGAAGCAAAACTGTCCGAGGCGACCTGCCCTTCGCCATTCTCGCCTTTAATTTTAACGAAACCGCCCAAAGGCAAAATATTCAAAGAGTAAACCGTGCTCGCCGGTCGGATTGACTTATCCGGGCTAGCGTCTAGCTCATCAACGGCGATATTGCCTAGTACTTTTTTCCACTGCCCGGCTTGATTGCGATAAAAACCGAACGCCCGCGGCGGAAAACCAAAACCGAATTCTTCCGCCCGGATCCCAAACCGTCGGGCGCTAAAAAAATGACCGAACTCATGAGCAAAAACTAAAACTGATAAAACTAGGACAAAAATTATAATCGTTAAAAACATAAAAAAATATTATATTTCCAGAATATCCTTTTCCTTGCGGTCGCGGACATCTTTTAGCTCTAAATTTTTCTTAGCCGAAAATTCATCTAATTCTTTAATGGCGCGAAATTTTTCATCCTCGCTCATTTCTTTAGCGACAAAAACATGCTCTATAGCATTTTTAACATCATCGCGCACCCCGCGCAAAATTATCCGCGTTTTTTCCATTTTTTCATTTAACCTTTTAACTAATTCCTTACGATTTTCTTCGGTCAGCGGCGCGACGGTTAGACGGATCTTATCGCCTTCATTAACTATCCCTAAGCCTAAATTAGCTTCAATAATCGCTTTCTCAATATTTTTTAAGACTCCCTTATCCCAAGGCGCGATAATAATACTACGGGAATCAGTGACGGCGATATTACCAACCGCATTAAGCGGGCTCAAAACACCGTAAGCTTCAACTTGTAAGCCCTCTAACACGGCCGGATTAGCGCGTCCGGTCCGCAAAGCCGATATTTCTTTCTTAAAAAAATCCAGCGCGTTATTAAAATCGCTTTGCTTCGCCTCTAAATATTTATTCATATATTTATAATTAAAAAACTATTATAGCAATTATTTTTTTAACTGGACAGTACTCAAATAAATATTATTAGGATTTTTAAAATCAATTAAGAGGGAGCGCCCGGCGCGCTTAGTCGGTAAGCTTTTTGTCGACCAAGTAGCGCCGCCGTCTAAAGAATGAAAAAACGTAGTATTAGTCACATAAGACATATCCGTCGTCGCCTGGGGATTAATCGCGAGAGCGTTAATCACCGCGTCTTTTTCTGGTTGTAATAATTTTATGTTCTCCCAGGTTAGGCCATCGTCCGACGAGCGCAAAATTAATTTATCCGTGGCCAGAAAAACCAAGCCGTCTTTAGTCGCGATGATATCTTTAAAATTATTGCCCAAAGTATAATCACGCAGCACTTCATTTAAATCGGTCCAATCCTCCACTAAGAAATTCTTATCCACATCAGCGGAGTTAGCCGCGTTAGTCACCGTACTGGAACGAAAACTAAAAATTTGATTTTTAACAGTCGCCACAAAAAGTAAACGGCTATCGAGCGGCGACACGATTAGGCGGGCCAAACCATCATCCAAGCGTTGAATAGTCCGCCACGATTCTCCGGAGTCAATACTTTTAATAATTTCGCCGCGCGAAGTCCCAATATATAAATTACGCGGATTATAATAATCAATAGCGATAGTCGTCACTCCCACGCCGGTATTATTATCAAAATAAACCTGCGCCCAATTCCGAGTACAATCGACGCTGCGATAAAGACGATTAGCGATTGCCGCGTAAATTATGCACTTATTTTTAGGATCGACTTTTACGTCGTTCACGGTCGCGGTCGGTAAACTAGTCACTTTATTCCAGCCAGCCGTAATATTATAAGTATAGTATAACCCCTGCTCAAAACTCGCCAAATAAATAGCCAAACTATCGGCCGGATCCATCGCGAGGGTATTAACGTTAAGGCTGCCGATTGTTTGCGGCCGGCTATCAGCGGTCGGCACATCGACTTTCGCTTGCCAAGATTTCCCGCCGTCTGTCGACAAAAAGATGCTACTATCGACAGTATTACCGGGCAGGCTCGGTTTCGCTGTCGAAGTAGAAATAGAACAGGCCGTGCTAGTTAGAGCCAAGACACTTAAAGCAATAATTAATTTTAAACTCTTCCAAGACATATAATTATTTTTTTCCGGCCCGCCGAGCGGGCGCGGAAACTGACTAATTAAAACTGACTAATTAAAATTTACTAATTAATAATTTAAGGCCAGTTGCTCTAAAACTAAACGCGGGTTGATATTTCCGGCTAGGTATTCCCGAGCCTGAGCGGCGAATTTCAACTGTTGCAAAATTAGGGGCAAAGAGTCCTGGCCACTCGACTCATTTAAATATTTAAGGGCTTTCTCTAAATCAGCCGAAATCGCTAAGTGTTGGACGCGATCGTTTTCCGCAAAATTTAAAAGTAATAAATCACGCGCTAAACCTTCCGCCATAGCAATTATTTTAGCCGCTAAATCACGCGCCGCCTTACTCCAGGTTCGATCTTTAAAAATCTGATCTAAAATGGCCAACCGCTCGCTCACTTCGACAGACATCAGAGACAACCAGAGAGAAGCCATTTTTAAATAAGCCTGGTAGTCATCGGGATGTTCTAATAAACGAAGAGCTAAGAATGGACGACCAATCGATAAATTAGCTAAATCTTTAGCCAAGGAACGGCTAGCGCCTTGATTATCAATTAAATAATCATAGATAACCGCGGCCGCGACCGGATAAAAATATAATACCTGGCTCCGCGACAAAATCGTGGCCGGTAAATTATTATCATCGCTGACCAGAAGAATAATCACTACTTTATCTTTAGGTTCTTCTAAAGTCTTTAAAAGAGCGCTTTTAGCCTCCTCACTTAAACAGTCGGCTTCCTTAATAATCCCTATCTTATAGGAATTTGAAAAAGAACTCAAATTCAAAATCTTAATAAATCCTCGCACCGCCTCAATAGTAATACTCTTCTGGTCGGCCAAGGGTTGTAAAATATGTAGATCACTGTTAAAACCCTCTAGCGCTCCTTGTAAATTACGAGCGAAAGAAAGGGCGATGGTCGATTTGCCAAGGTCATCTGGCCCCACAAAAACATAAGCCTGAGCGACCTTATCATTCTTAAGCGCGCCCGTCAAAAACTTAACGGCCTGCTCATTCCCGATTTTTGGCCACTCAATACTCGCCATATTTAAAATTTAAAAGCCTGGCTAGAGCTAATCCTCATTTTAGTAGTCGCACTCAGCGTAATACTTTGGAGATGACCGTTATTAGCTTTAAAGGCTCGCCCATATTCTTTGCCGCTCTTATCGGTATAAACTAGTAAATAATACCCGGGAGTTAAGGAAGAATAAACGGTTTTATTGCGAGCGATTTTAATGACACCGATTTCGCTGTCCCGGTAATATTTCCGATCGCCTTCTGTCGATAAACTATATAACTTAAGATTGATCGTGCTCGCTCCTTCCGCACTCGCTAAATTAGTCAAGTTAATTTTAGTGGTATTAGTAACGAGTTTTTGAGAATTCAGCTGGCCGGATTTTATATTAATATTCCAGAAAATATTTTCCTGATTAAAATCGTCTAGAACCACTAGCGCATAAATTCCCGCCGGGTAATCAAACTGGAAACGGCCCTTGAGGTCTGATTTAGTTTTAAATAGCTGACGCCCTAGACTCTTTTGGCCATTATCGGTCAGCTGCTCATAAAAACGGATCTCTCGATTAGTTAATATTTTTTTCTGGCCATTACGCAATTCCCCGCTTAAACTAGAAAAAACATAATTAAAAGTATAGTCTTTGTCTAGCGGTATTTTAATATTATAAACATTAGCCAGATTACCGCCCGCGTCCTTAACGCTTAAAACATAGGCGCCGGATTGATTATTATGATAAGGGTTATAAGACGCGACATAGACAATGCTTTTACCCCCCGCGTCAGTTTTAAGATTAGCGATTAAATCACTATTCTCGAAAAAAGGCTTTTCATCCGCGTCATATTGCTGAGCATACAAAGAAAAATTATAATTGGCTTTTAATCTCTTTTGGCTATCGCGCAAAACGATCTTTAAGGCCGGTAAATATTTAGTCACCGTTCGGTCATAATTACAGACGAAACGAACCGCGTCAAAAAACCAGAAATCGCCGAGATCGGCCCGTTTATCCCAAGCTTTCAGGGCATAAGTTTTACGCGGATCCGGCGCAAAGATAATCGTGGCCTTCCCGGTTTTGTCCATCGTTCCGCCACCAACTTTATTGCCGGCAATCGGCAGTCCATTAGCGTCAGAATTTTGTTCGTAAATTTCAAATTTTAAATTAGGAATTAAATTACCACTAGCATTTCGTAGAATCACTGTTAACTTAGAATTGTTCTGACAAGCCGTGGCGACTGGCGAAGCGACTTGAGTCGCCGTAATTACTTTTTCATTACTCTGGCCGTCTAAAACATCCACGTCCCAAAAATATTGATAATTATTACTCTGGCCTTTCACGCCGAGAACATAAGTTCCCGCCGGAATTTCTATCGAACCATAACCGTCGGTACCAATAGAAAAATCGATTACTCGCGCACCCTTTTGTCGTTCATTATCAGCCCCGACCTCTTGTTTAAAAATTTCGACTTTCGTCCCGCTGGGAAACAAAACGCCGGAAGTATCTTGTAAACTGACCCGCAAAGAACTTAAGTAATAAGACAAAGTCGTTAGTTGTTCGTCATGAACGGCAATATTATAATAAATAAATTTAGAATTATTACGGGATAATTCTAGAGTATAATCATCGCTCGGCGTATTATCCATACTCCGCAGGCTACCTTGCGGCAAATAAACTTTGGCTTGACCAGAGGCGCCGGTATTTAAATTAGTCAGCTGTTCTTTATAAGATTTAAGCGGTTTTTTATTAGAGTCGTACTGTTGAGAATAAACAGTGAAATTAGTATTTTTCAAGGGGTTACCATCGGTATCGCGCAAAACGAATAAAACTCCGCTCAGGCGCTTACTAATAGTCTGGCTTTCGCCGCAACTGAAGTTATAGCCATAATACCAAAAACTAGCGTTATCTTTACCAACGACCTGAACCCGAATCGCATAAGTATCCGCCATTAAATTGTTACGCCAACTAAGGAACGCGGTCCCTAAAACGGCGTCCGTACTCGCTCCGGCGAAACGACGATTAAGTTTAGGCTTAGGCTGATCATAGAAGTCGGTGGTCTGCTCATAAACATCAACACGGGCATTAGGAATAAAAGCTCCGCTAGGATCGAGAACCACAAAATTAATATTGGTATTTTCCCGACAGTCTTCGGCATGAGCGTTATTAATTCCCGTCCAAAAAGAAAAAGCTAAGAAAAAACTGAAATAAATTAATGATCGGCTGAACCCACTTAATTTAAAATTTGTAGACATATTTAATTTAAAATATAATTCTCCGCTAAATTATTAATCTCCGGATAAAGTAAAAGGTTATAGGTTTTGCCCAGCGCCTCTAGACTATCCAGTTGTAAATTAAAAGTAGAGCTGCTGCTATATCCGGATTTTAAATCAGCGCTGAGGACTAATTCCACCGGACTACTGGAGCTCACCCGTAAATAACTCAAACTGAAATCTATTTGCCTGTCACTATTTAATTCGGCCACCCGGGAAATCACCGCGCCGTCCCGTAATAAGCGAAAATTATTCCAATCATCCTTACCGGCGGTACCCGTGTTATCAAAAACTAAATGTTTAATAATCCCCTCTTCGCGCCCCGAGTCTTCAAAAATTTTAAATTTACCAATAAAACGGCTACCATTATTAATCATTAAATTCTCTCCGGCTAAGCTCTCTTCCTCCGCTCGCAGCGCCGCGACCGTATTACTGCCGTCAATAATTTTAAACGTTTCTCCTTTCAGCGGCCAAGTCGCTAGAAGCGGCCGACTACTGGAAGCCGCGCCCGAATTTTTTAGTTCGACGAACAAACTCTGATTAAGACAGCTAGGGCAACTGACTAAGTCGGCATAAATTTTAACACTCCGGCGTTCGCCCGCCGCCAGTTGCAGCGGCTCCGAAAAATTAATAATAATCTGCTCGTCAGAACGGTGCCAATTAACATTAGCTTTATATTCAATATTATAGCCATCGCGCGCCACTACCCCGCCGATTAGGCTCGAATTGTAAACGCCGGAAATATTAAAAACCAGACTGCTAATTGTGGCCTCACTAGCGACCGCTTGAAAATTAAAAATACCTAATAAATTCTCTTTAGTATTAGCCACTAAAGTCTCGGGACTGAGAATCGTACTAGTACTTATAAGCGCCTCGCTCGACACTAAAATTTTCGCTGTCGCTAGCGGCGGCTCCGCGGAATCCGGCAAAACCGGATCAGACGGAGAGTCAGAATCCCCTGTTTTCTTTTCTAAACCAATTTCTTCATAACTC
>JAVHRV010000063.1:0-2807 GCA_036171815.1 Patescibacteria group bacterium | reverse complement strand
ATCGCTGGCCGCCGAACTGTGCTTTACCACCTTAAGGCTGCTGCGTAATTAAACAAAAAGGAACAATAGAGCGCTGGTGGATCTTATCATCGACCATATGATTTAATTTCAGAATATATTTATAACCAACCGTAATTTTATGATCATAAGCCGAACCGGTTTTACCGTCATAAAGCATGACTTTACCATCCTCCGGCAACCCCGCGGCTTTCAATTGTTCACGGATTTGTTCACCGGTAATACCATTTAAAGCCGGACTGACTACTTTATAACCTAATTTTTGAGCGGCAAAACCAAGATGAGTTTCTAAAAGCTGACCTAAGTTCATACGAGAAATAATCCCCAGTGGCGAAAGAATAACGTCAATCGGCGTCCCATCCGCTAAGAAGGGCATATCTTCAATCGGCACAACTTTAGAAATAACTCCCTTATTACCGTGACGGCCGGACATTTTATCGCCCACCTGAATTTTTCGCAAATTAGCGACGGCCACTTGAATTGATTTCAAAACTCCGGCCGATAATTTATCGCCGCTCTCGCGAGAAAAAATCTTAATATCAACTACTTTGCCATGTTCACCATGTTCTAAATATAAAGAAGAGTCGCGGACATCTTTAGCCTTCTCGCCAAAAATAGCCCGTAATAATTTTTCTTCCGCCGACAAAGTCGTCTCCCCTTTCGGCGTAATTTTACCAACTAAAATATCACCCGAGGAAACTTCGGCGCCGATACTAATAATCCCTTCTTCGTCCAAATTTTTTAACTTCTCCTCACTGATGTTAGGAATATCATTAGTAATCACTTCCGGCCCGAGCTTAGTATCGCGAACATCAATCGTATAATTTTCAATATGAATAGAAGAGTAGATATCCTCTTTAACTAACCGCTCCGAAATAATCACGGCATCTTCATAGTTAAAGCCGTCCCAAGTCATAAAGGCGACTAGAACATTACGACCCAAAGATAATTCCCCGTTATCAATCGCCGGCCCATCAGATAAAATATCACCCTTTTTAACTTTTTGACCGACTTCGACCACTGGATGCTGGTTAATACAGGTCGAGGAATTAGAGCGTAAAAATTTATTCAAACGATAAGTACTTACCTGACCTTTTTTATCTTGAACTTCGATGACCATCGCGTCCGCTTTAGTAATTATCCCGTCTTCTTTACTAATCACGACATGACCGCTATCGCGCGCCGCGCGCTCTTCCACACCGGTACCGACAATTGGCGATTCACTCTTAATTAAAGGGACCGCCTGACGTTGCATGTTTGTGCCCATGAGTGATCGCTGACCATCGTTATGTTCCATGAAAGGAATAAGCGAAGTCGCTACTGAAATAATCTGGTTAGCGGCTAAGCCGACAAAATCAATTTTATTTACTTCTTCTAAACCCGGCTGACCAAATTTTCTCACTTCAAATTTATTAACAATAAAATAACCCTCCTGATTAACGGGGATAGTAGCGTCGACAGTAATATATTTTTCTTCCTCAAAAGCGTCTAAATAAACTATTTCATCGGTTACTCGGCTGCCCTTTTTGTCATGGCTAACTTTCCGATAAGGCGCCTCTAAAAATCCGTAACTATTCAGACGGGCATAGCTCGCTAAATGACCGACTAAACCAATATTCGGGCCTTCCGGAGTAGCAATCGGGCAAATACGACCGTAATGAGTAGCATGCACATCGCGGACATCGAACCCGGCTCGTTCTCTCGTTAGACCACCTGGACCCATCGCCGACAAGCGACGCTTATGCTCTAATTCCGCGAGCGGATTAGTCTGATCCATAAACTGCGATAGCTGGGAAGACATGAAAAACTCGCGCACCACGCCGATCACCGGCCGCGCATTAACTAATTTACTGGGAGTAAGAGAGGCAACGTCTGAAGTCGACATGCGATCTTTAATAATACGTTCCATACGAGCTAGACCGACTCGAAAACGATTTTGGATTAAACCACCAATCGCCCGAATACGGCGATTGCCTAAATGGTCAATATCATCTTCCAGCTTTTTAGTAATATTTAAACTAATAACTTCCTTAATTATTAAAACTAAATCTTCTTTACGCAAAATTCGATTCTCTTTTTTGGCGGCAGTTAGGTCTAGAGCAAACCGACGATTTAATTTATAGCGTCCGACCCGGCCGAAATCATAACGGTCGAAACGAAAAAACATGGAATGAATAAGCTGACGAGCATTATCAACCGAAGCTAAATCGCCCGGACGAATCCGACGGTAAACTTCTTGTAAACCTTCTGCTTCATTTTTAGCGGCATCTTTTTCGATCGTCGCTTCAATAAAAGATTTCTCTTCCTTACTCTTAACTAAATCAACATCGGCAAATAATTTAATCAATTCCTCGTCAGTCTCATAGCCGAAAGCGCGTAAGAGCGAAGTAACAGCCACTTTTCGTTTTCGATCTATTCTCACCCAGAGAACTTTATTAGAGTCTGACTCAATTTCTAACCAAGCCCCACGATTCGGAATTATTTTCGCGCCATAACATTTTTTACCCTTAATAAATTCGGCAGTAAACATGACACCGGCGCTTCTAATGAGTTGTGAAACAACAACCCGCTCAATCCCATTAATAATAAAAGTTCCTTTATCAGTCATTAAGGGAAAATCGCCCAAAAAAACTTCCTGGTTTAGAGACCGGCCGCTTTTCTTATTAACCAAACGAGTCTTAACTCGTAGTGGCGCTTCATAAGTAATATTCTTTTCCCGGCTCTCTACTTCCGAAAACTTCGGCTCGTCTAAATAATAATCATCGAAATAAAGTTCTAAATCACGACCG
>JAVHRV010000062.1:0-2815 GCA_036171815.1 Patescibacteria group bacterium | reverse complement strand
AAACCTTTATCTGACGCGCCGAATCTTTTATCGCCCCGCCAGCGTTTCTCATAAGGTCTTATTATTTTAAAAAAATTTCTAAACTCCCCGCGCTTCCCCTTGATCATCAAGCCCAACTTTTTTGAAGGATAAACGACTCTTAAGCGCTTCTAAGAAACCAAATAATTCTTCACTCCCCAATAAATAACAAAAAACTAAATAAACTAAGATACCGACTGAGGAGGCCGCTAGTAACTGGATAAAGACGCCGCTGAATCTCGCCATGTCTATTAAGGGCCAAATCAAAATTTTAGTCAGCTGAGCCGCAATACCAGCGGCCAGCGCACCAATAATAAATTTTAGCACAGCAAAACTAATCTGGCGAAGATTAGATATGCCAACCAAAAAATAGAGACAAACCCAGAGTAAAACAAAATTCAAAATATTATCAATAGAATAAGCGAGCGCTAGACCGCTGACGCCCAAACGTGGCGCTAGCCACCAGGCTAAAACCGTATTAACGCCGACGGTAATTAAGCCAATATAAAACGGGATAGTAGAATTATGACGGGCATAGAAAACTCGGACTAATAAAGGGATGGTCGCTTGCGCGAATAAACTAAAAGCAAAAAAACCTAAAGTATCCATAGTTAAAATCGTATCTTGCCAATCAAACTTCCCCGCCCCTAAAACTACCCTAATTATTTGCGCTCGCAAAGCGATAATCAAAACCGTCGCCGGAATAATAAAAAAAAGAATCTGCCGAAAAGTCTGGGAAAAATTCGCATTAAGACGTTCTTTATCGAAAGCGACGGCGGCTAAAGAAGGAAAAGCGGCAATGGCGAAAGAAACTCCGAAAATGCCAATAGGAAAAGATTGTAAATTATTAGCGAAATTAAAAACCGCTAAAGATCCACTCGATAAGTTAGAGGCGATAATCGTCACAATCACTAAATTAATTTGCGAAACGGCTAAACTTAGCGTGCGCGGAATCATTAGCCAGCCGATCTTAGCCGTGGCTAAATCGTGCCAACGCCAACCCCATTTATAACGAAATCCTAAAGTAAAAACAGCCGGCAATTGAATGGCCATATGTAAAAAGGCGCCTAAAACTACCCCCCAGGCCAAGCCGGCAATACCCCAAATACCCACAAAAAATAAAGCGCCAACGATAATCCCTAAATTATAAAAAACCGGCGCTAAAGCATAGACTAAAAACCTTTTAAAAGACTGGAGTATCCCGCCCAGAATACCGGATATTCCTAAAAATACCGGCGATAAAAACATTATCCGAGTTAAAGAGGCAGTTATCGCCTGCTGTTCCGGGCTAAAACCGGGCGTAATTAAGCGTGTTAAAGCCGGCGCAAAAATAATGCCTAAAATAGATAAAAGGGATAAGCCTAAAAATAAAAAATTTAAAACATTACTGGCTAAATTCCAAGCGCCTTGATTAGCTGGCTCTTCCTCGTCTTTTTTATCTCCGGAAAAATTTTTAATCAAAGAAGTAAAAATCGGAATAAAGCCGGCGGATAAGGCGCCGAGTACTATTAAATTATATATTAAATCGGGAATACGAAAAGAAGCATAATAAATATCAAGATATTCTCCGGCCCCGAACTGACCCGCTAAAATATGATCACGAAAAACGCCTAAAAAGCGGGAGACAAGAGAAGAAAGGGCGACTAAAATAGCCGCGACCGTAATACTATTAATTTGTTGTTTAAAAATACGCTTGAACATAAGGGCATTTGAACATAATAGCTATAATTAGCCTTTACTATCTTAACCGATCATTTAAAATAAGCAAGCGCTGCTGAGCCTCGGAATAATTAGGATTAGCTCTAAGCGTGGCGGCAAAAAAATCCCGCGCTTCAAAAAAACGACCACGCCGATAAGCTAAATCGCCTAGGTTAAAGAGCGCTTTATCGTAATTAGGGTTAACCTGTAATTCTTGCTTAAACTCTTTTTCCGCCTGAGGATATTCTTGCCGCGCTAAATAAATAACTCCTAAATTATTATGAACCATCGCTTCCTGAGAATTAATCTCTAGAGCTTGATGATAATGCTTAATAGCGGCCTCTAAATCGCCTTCAAAATACAACATTACCCCTAAATTACGCTGAGCTAAAGCGGAATGAGGCGAATCTAAAACCGCGCGATTCCAAAAAGTAAGTCGATCGCTAAAATAAGCGCTTTGGCGCAAATTCAAAACGGCCAAGAATAGTAGAATCAGGCAGGCGCCGCCGCGCACTAAACGACGCGACCAGTTTAAATCGGTCAAGATTTTAGCTTCTGACAAAAAAATTAAAAACCCAATCAAAGATAAGTAGAGACGGTGCTCTAAAAAATCGGGCTGGCGACTGAAATAGATAAAAGAAGGTGCTAAAAACAGAAAAAACCACAGCCAACCAAAAGCCGCTAACCGTTTATTATTAAAAGATAAATAATAAATCGCCGCCATAAATACGGCGAGAGCCAGAAAGCCATAGACTAAATTAGAATCAGCAAGGACCGGTAAAACCGATAAATTAAACGGAAAAATTAACTTACCGAGATCTAAAATAAGGGCCGGCCAATTTTTAGTTAAAGAGGTAATAGCCTCCCAATAATTTAAAGGGTGACCGCTCAGAGCGAGCTGACGCATTAAAAACCAAATAAATCCCGTCCCGCCAGCGCCTAACAGTAATAAATACTTATCAGAGCGTAATAAATTTCCCGGCCTAATGAGTCCCGCATAAACTAACATTAATAAGGGTAAGGCCACCGCGCTCTCTTTAGTAAGCAGGGCGGCTAAGAAAAAAAATAAAAAGGCCAAATAACTTCTTAAACGCGGCTG